>CAZTEZ010000032.1:0-16591 GCA_964611815.1 uncultured Bacteroidia bacterium
TGTAAAGCCCGCCGTCGCCGCCCGGCACCTGGTTGTTCTCGAAAAAGCCGTCGTCGACTTTCGAGTCGATGTCGTAGATCCAGAGTGTGCGAAAGCGCGGGCCCAGAAACAGCTTCTGTTTTTTACTGATGTTTTTCAGCGGCGAAAGATCAATATGCAGCCGCTTGGCATCGTAGTTCTCCTCTTCTTCTGCACGCGAGCGGTTGCCCAGGCCGTAGTAGTTTTCCGGAAAAATGAAGTATTGGAAAATGCCGCTCAGGAACCAGCGCTCGTGGCTGGTGAACACATCGAATGTGGACTCGACCCAAAACTGGTTGTTCAGCGTGTAGTCGACCTCAAGGTCGAAGTTCGAATGTCGGGTGTTGGGCTGGCCGTCGAAGAAGTCGAAAATGAAGAAGCTGTAGACGCCTAGTTGCAGGTTGGTCTCCGGGCTGAAGCCCAGCGAGGGCGAGGGCAGAATTTGCGGCTTGTCTTTCCCGGTGGTGTCATCATGGTGGCCAGCGGTGTCGGGCGGGTAGATGAACTTCTCGACGTAGGTTTCCCGCTTGTGCGTAGGGTCCTCCCAGCCGCGCTGTGCGTGCAGCAGGGTGGGGAGGAGTGCGATCAGAAGGAGTAGGAGGAGAGGGTGGTGACTTGGCACAGCTGTAAAATAGCACCAAAACCGTAATCGTTTCACTTTTTTGAGGATAGTGTTTCAGGGTGGTGGGTCAAGTGTGCGTTCAATGCGTCGGCACGTCTCAGCCCTTCAACAACCTTATAGCGGCAGGGCAATGGCGCTATCAAACCACCGTTATCATCGTCTGAGCGTCCGAAAACCTTATATTCGCAACACACTCATTTTAGTCTACTTACCTATTAAACCCATGCGCTTCCCTCTACTCCTCATGCTCTGCTGTGTTGGCCTGACTGCTAATCTCAGCGCGCAAACCCAACTCACGTACAACGCTAGCGATTACGCCGTGCCCGGCGATACGCAACTCGTCGGCATCGACACGACAACCGCTGTGCTCAGCGCCGGTGCTGATGGGGTCGACCAGATCTGGGACTTTTCGATGCTGGCCGTTGATGATTCCACGACCGCACTCGTGAGCGATGGCAGCGGCACGCCCTACGCCACCAGCTTCCCGAACGCCGACCTCGCGTTTTCGATCAACACGCTGTACATCTACCAGACCACCTCTGCGGATAGTGTTGAAGACCTTGGGCTGGGTATCGAAGTCGAGCTCGGCGGGCAGACGTTCGACCGCGCTGTGCGCTAAAGCGAGCCGTTTAAGTCACTCGAGTTTCCGCTGAACGACGATGTGAGCTGGACCGACCAGGCGAGCTTCAGGGTGGGCGCCACAGCTGCCGAAGTTGGCGTGGCGATTCCCGGCGTCGATTCCGTGCGCTGGACGCGCACCACGACTCGGGCCGTAACCGTCGACGCCACCGGCACCATCTACTTGCCCAACGGCACGATTACGGATGTGATTCGGGTGCGTGCCTACGACCTGCATTTCGATGAGTTTGAGAGCAAGTCGTTTTTGGGCTGGCAAGAGCTGAACATCCCGGGTGTGGTCGAGAGCCCAAGCCGCGACACGACCATCACTTACAGCTTCTACAGTACCGATTTCCCGCTGCCCGTGCTCAACTTTACCATCGGGCTCGACGACAGTGTCGGCGATGGCGGCATCAGCTTCCACCACCCGCCGCGCATGATGACCGTCGGTCGCAACGAAGGGCAACTGAACGGCTTCAGCCTCAATCCCAACCCCACACAAGACGGCCAATTAACGCTGCACGCTGAAGCTGCCTGGCCTTCGGGGCTGGTCGTGAACGTGTACAACACCGCTGGGCAACGTGTCGCCACACGCGAATCAGCAGCAGTGGTCGGTCAATCGCTGGAACTCGACCTGGGTGAACAGCCTGCGGGCTTGTATGTGGTGCAAATCAGCAGCAGCGCGGGCCAATGGCAACAACGGGTCATCAAGCGTTGAGATAAACACTGCGGACTTTACTCAGTCTAAGTCCAATCAATTTAAGTGCAGCCGCTCAATTTGAGCGGCTGCTGTATTTTAGGCAATATTTTTCCATAGTTTTAATATCAGAAGTGATAGTGCAAACTACCCGCTACCGTCCTTTTACGTACGCTCTTGCGCCGACTCCCGGGTGCATGCCTCAGTCCACCTCTACCCAGATAGCCGCAGTCATAGTTTGCGGATGTGCATTCATTTAGGGTGATGTGTTCTCCACAATGCATTAAAGAAAAAATGCGATTGCATAAATTCAGTTCCATTCAAGCGATAACGCCGCAGAGCCATGCAAGAGAATCCTACCGAAGTCGAAAAAAAGTCTGAAGAACAGGCTGGAAACGGTCATACTTCCACTCAGGAAGCACCTGAAGTTGAAGTCGCAGCCGAAGCGCGCGCCGAAGAAACCAACGGACACGCTGAAGCCCCGAAACAAGAGGGGCAAACCGCCACTGCAGACATCCCTCCGGCCACGAAGATTGCTCCCCAAGCGCCCGCCGTTGATTTGGACGCTTTGCGCAAGCTCGACAAAGCCGAGCTGATCGACCGCCTGGTCGAGCTCAGCCGCGACAAGCAGGAGCTTGAGCGCAAGCGATTTGTTGACAACGGCCTCTCGCGATTCACTGAAATCATGCGCCTGCGCGTGGACTCCACGCTCGAAAACTGGGCCGAGAATCTTTTGCTGGAGCTCGTTCCGTTTGTCAATGGATTACAGGCGGCGATCTTCATGCTGGAGCAACCCGACGAGGCCACTGACGAAGACGACGAGGGCTACCTGCGACGCATCGGCGGCTATGCCCTACCCGAGGACGCACTCGACCGGCTGGGCCTCAACCACGGCCTGACTGGCCAGGTGGCGCGCACCGGCGACCGACTCTATTACCAGACGCCGGAATACTTCCGTGCGCATACCGAAAGCTCGCTCTCGCGCATCCAGGCAAAGGTGTTGCTCGTGCAGCCGCTGGTGCAGAACGAGCGCGTGGAAGGCGTGCTGGAAATCACGGCCATTCAGGACTTCGAACCCGCCCACCTGGAGTTCATCGAGGCGCTGAGCGACACCATCGCCGGCAACCTCATCACGCTGCGCTCGCAGGTGCAAATTCAGTACCTCTACAAAGAAGCCCAAGAGCGACAGGAGCAGCTGGAGGCCCAGGAAGATGCCATGCGCCAGAACTTGGAGCAGCTACAGCAGACCCAGGAGGAGATGAAACTTGCACAGTTGCAATCGGCACAGTCCGAAGCACGCGTGCGCCAGTTCATGTCAGAGATCCCGGTCGGCATTGTGGTGGTGGACGCTGAAGGCAAGCCCTTCTTCGCCAACCGCATCGCCGTCGAGCTGCTGGGCCCCGGCATTTCGCCCGACGCCAACGACGAAGAGGCCGGGCGCTTCCACACCCGCAAACGCGCGTATTCCGACGAAAGCTACCCCGAAGAGGAGCTGCCACTGCACAAAGCCCTGCAGGGCGAGTCGGCCAGTGTCGACGACTTGCAGCTGATTATCAGCAATAAGCGGGTACCCGTTGAAGTCACCGCCGCGCCCATCTACAACGAGGACGGCGACTTGCTCTACGCCATCGCCACTTACAAAGACATCACCGAGGTGAAAGAGCGCGAGCGCGAGATCAGCCTGCATAACGAGCAGCTGGCGTCGCGCGAAGAAGAGATGCGCCAGAACCTCGAAGAACTGGAGGCGACACAAGAGCAGATGCGTGAGGTGCAGAGCCAGGTGCTGGCCCAGCGCAACATCATGAACTCGATCATGGATAGCAACTCGGATGCCATCATCGCGATCGACAACCAGTACAAGCTGCTGAGTGCCAATGCGGCCGTTCGGGCGAGCTACGAAGGCTCGGGTCTGCAGTTTCAGGAAGGCGACGACCTCTGGGATTACATCCCGCAAGAGCAGCAGGACTACTACAGCGAAGCTTACGGCCGGGCGCTCAGTGGCGAGCGCTTCACCGAGGAGCTGTCGTACGAAGACGGCGGCGAGGTCTTCTACTTCGCTTCGACCTACTACCCGATCAAAGGCGACGACGGGAAGATCATCGGTGCGGCCAATCAAACCACCGACGTGAGCGACCGCCGCCGTGCTGAAGAAGAGATTCGCGGACAGGCCGAAGCCATTGCGGCCAGCGAAGAAGAGCTGCGACAGAACCTGGAAGAAATGGAAGCCACACGCGACGAAATCGAGCGTGTGAAAAATGAGCTGACCTTCCAGGATAATGCGATTCAGCGCTCTATGGCCGTCATCGAATTCGATGTCGACGGCTACATTCGCAAGGCCAACGATAACTTCCAGGCCGCCACCGGCTACACGTTAGACGAAATTGTGGGCAAGCACCACAGCATGTTCGTGGAGCCCGAGTATGCCGAAACCGACGAGTATCTGCAGCTCTGGCGCGACATGAAAGCCGGCAAGTATCGCGAAGGCGAGGTCAAACGCGTACGTAAAGACGGCTCCGTGCTGTGGTTGCGTGCGACTTATAACCCGGTGATGGATACGGAGGGTAAGCCCTTCAAGGTCATTAAGTTTGCGTCGGACATCACAGAAGAAAAACTGGCTGAACAAGCCTTGCGCGAACAAGCGCAACAGATACAGAGCCAGGAAGAGGAACTGCGCCAGAGTTTCGAGGAAATGGAGGCCACCCGCGAGGAGGTGGAGCGCATCAAAAACGAGCTGCAGTTTACGGACAACGCCATCCAGCGCTCAACGGCCGTTATCGAATTCGACGTTCACGGAAACATTCAAAAAGCGAACAAGAACTTCCAAGAGGCTGTAGGTTACAGCCGCGAAGAACTGGAGGGCCAGCACCACCGCATTTTCTGCGACCCCGAATACGCCGCATCAGAGGAGTACAAACAGCTGTGGGAAGACCTTCGCAATGGCAAATACCGCGAGGGTGAAGTCAAGCGCTTCCGCAAAGACGGCTCTGAGCTATGGCTGCGCGCCACCTACAACCCCGTGTTGGATGCCGACGGCCGACCCTACAAGGTTGTGAAGCTGGCCATTGACATCACCCAGCAGAAAAAACTGGAGGCTGAGCTGCAAAGCAAGATGCAGGCCATCCAAAGCCAGGAAGAAGAGCTGCGCCAGAGCTACGAGGAGATGGAGGCCACTCGCGAGGAGGTGGAGCGCGTGAAAAACGAGCTGCAGTTTCAGGACGATGCCATCAATCGCTCAACGGCCGTCATTGAGTTCGATGTGTATGGCAATATCCTGCGCTGCAACAAGAACTTCGAAGCCGCAACGGGCTACAGCATCGACGAGCTCAAGGGCCAGCACCACCGCATGTTCTGCGACCCGGAGTACGCAGAAACGGACGAGTACAAGCAGCTTTGGCTGGATATGCAGGCCGGGCAATTCCGCGAGGGTGAAGTTAAGCGCTTCAAAAAAGATGGTTCGGTGCTTTGGTTGCGAGCGAGCTATAACCCTATCCTGAATTCTGAAGGCAAGCCTTACAAGGTGCTGAAACTGGCCTCAGACATTACAGCGCAAAAGCAACAAGAACAGCGCCTGCGCCAGCAAACCGAGCAGATTCAGGCGCAGGAAGAAGAGCTGCGCCAGAGCCTCGAAGAAATGGAGGCCACCCGCGAGGAGGTCGAGCGCATCAAGGCTGAACTCGAGCACCAGGACACGGCGATCCATCGCTCGAATGCTGTCATTGAATTCGATGTCGACGGCAACATCCGCCGGGCCAACAAGAACTTCCTGGAGGTCGTCGGCTACACCAACAACGAGATAGAAGGCCGACACCACCGTATGTTCGTGGAGCCCGCAGAAGCCGCCTCGCCCGAGTACCGCGAGTTTTGGGCAAAGCTCAAGCGCGGTGAGTTTTTGCAGGGCACCTACAAGCGCTACCGTAAAGACGGCTCGGTCGTGTGGCTCAACGCGAGTTACAACCCCATCCTCAACGCTGAGGGCGTACCGTATAAGATCATGAAGTTCGCGCTCGATGTCACCGAGCAGAAAGAGCGCGAGCAGCAGATGCGCCAGCAAACCGAAGAAATTCAGGCGCAGGAAGAAGAGTTGCGCCAGAGCATGGAGGAAATGGAGGCCACCCGCGAAGAGGTGGAGCGCGTGAAAAACGAGCTGCAGTTCCAGGATACGGCCATGAAGCGCTCGACGGCCTACATCGAGTTCGACGTAGAAGGCAACATCCTGACCGCCAACGAGCTCTTCCTCGATCGCATGTGTTACAAAGCCTTTGAGGTGAAGGGCAAGCATCACCGCATGTTCGTCGATCCCGAATACGCCGCCTCTGACGAGTACCGCGAGTTTTGGGAAAAGCTGAAAGCCGGGGAGTTCTTCGAGGGCGAGTACCGCCGCATTGATAAGCAGGGCGACGATGTCTGGATTCGCGCCAGTTATACGCCCGTGCTCGACCAAGACGGCAAGCCCTACAAGGTGATGAAAATCGCGAAGGACATCACCGAGCAAAAACGACAGGAGCAGCTCTCCCGACAGCAGGCCGAAGAGCTTGCAGCCCAGGAAGAAGAGCTGCGCCAAAGCTTCGAAGAGATGGAGGCCACGCGCGAAGAAATCGAGCGCATCAAAAATGAGCTGCAGTTCCAGGATGACGCCATCCAGCGTTCAACAGCCGTAATCGAGTTTGATGTGCAGGGCAACATCTTGCGCTGCAACAAGAATTTCGAGGCGGCCACGGGCTACACGCTGGAGGAGATTCAGGGGCGCCACCACCAGATTTTCGTCGACCCCGAATACGCGAAGACCGACGAGTACAAACAGCTGTGGCTCGATATGCAGGCGGGCAAGTTCCGCGATGGCGAGGTCAAGCGCTTCAAAAAAGACGGCTCTGTGCTGTGGTTGCGGGCAACCTACAACCCGGTGATGAACGCCGACGGTGTGCCGTACAAGGTCATCAAACTGGCGAGCGACATCACCGGAGAGAAACTTCAGGAAGAGAAGACGCGCCAACAGGCCGAAGAGATCCAGGCCCAGGAAGAGGAGCTGCGCCAGAACATGGAAGAGATGCAAGCCACGCAAGACGAGGTGCTGCGTCTGAAGACCGAAATGGAGCACATTCACAACGCGCTGAATCGCTCGAACGCCATCGTTGAGTTCGACCTGGATGGTTACATCCTGCACGCCAACAAGAAGTTCCTCGACCTGATGGGGTACGACTTAGAGGAGGTGATGGACGAACACCACAAAATCTTCGTCAGCGATCGCGAGGCGAAAAGTAAGGCGTACAAGGACTTCTGGGCGAAGCTCGGCAAAGGGCAGTTCCTGGAGGGCGAGTACCGCCGCCGCCACAAAGACGGCAGCATCGTGCGCCTACAAGCCAGCTATAACCCGATTCTGGATGAACAGGGGGTGCCCTACAAGATCATCAAGTTTGCCACGCCGGTGAAAAAGGCCAGCACTTTCAAAGACGACGACGACAAGTAAATTTTGTGAACCGAGACCACGCCTGAGGTGAACCACATGGACAACCACAACGAAACGTACCGCCCGCTGGGGCCAGTCAGTCAGTACGGCGGAGACACCCGCGCGAGCTACGAGAGCGAGGAGGAGTCGGCCATCGGCTTTGAGATTCGCCGAAAAAACGAGGGTGATGAGGGCCCCATTGCCCGCAAAGATGACGCGCCCCTGGAGACGGCCAGGCCAGAACCGGCCTCTGACCAATCTGAGGACGCGCCTTCGAAAGGCGAACTGGCTTATGAAAGTGTGAAGCACAAAACGGAGTACATTGACCTGAACCCCGATTTCGAGGTCGAAGAAACGCCGCCCAACCAACCCGAGCCAGGGCCATCGTACCATGAGCTGCTTTCTGAAAATCGCTACCTGAAGAGCCTGGTGAAAGACTTGCGCGAGCGTCAGCACAACGAAGCCGTGCTCGGCAAGTTCATGGAGCTGATGCGCTGGCAAGACGAAGACAACCTGCGCATTTGGGCCGAGCGCCTGCTGAACTACCTGGTGCCGGAAGTTGGCGGCATTTCTGCGACCATGTACACCGTAGACTGGGAGGACGAGAACGCGCGTCAGCTGCGCTTCCTCACGGGCTTTGCACACGGCGGGCAGAACCAGAAAATCGTGCCCTTCGGGCGCGGGCTCATCGGGCAGGTGGCGCTCACCAAGCGCCCGTTTATGTTCGGTGGCAACCAGGAGGTGGCTTCCAAAGTGCCGAGCGGTATTCTGTCGCTGGCTGCGGGCTACGTGTACATCTATCCGCTTCTGCACAACGGTGAGATTCAGGGCACCATCGAACTCGTCAGCCTCAACGAACTCAGTATCCACCGCCGCGATTTGCTGCTGGGCGCTGTCGAGCGCTTCGGCACGGGCGTGCACACACTGCGCAACCAGCTGCGCGTCGAGCGTTTGTACGAAGAGGCCGCCGAGAAGAGCCGCGAACTGCAGCAGCGTGAATCCGAACTCAACGAACGCCTGACGGAGCTGAACCGCACGCAGGCCGAAATGCGCTCAGCGCAGGAAGAGCTCGCAAACTTGAACGCCGAACTCGAAGCCCGCGTGGCCGAGCGCACCCAGAAGCTACAGACTACCCTCGACTCGCTGCAGAACACGCAAGATCAGCTGGTGCTGTCCGAAAAAATGGCCGCACTCGGTCAGCTCTTCGCCGGTGTGGCGCACGAAATCAACTCGCCCATCGGCGCCATCAAAGCTTCGGCTGCCACCATGGCCGACACCATGGCCCACAGCCTCAGCGAGTTGCCCCGCCTGTACAAACAGCTGGACGACGACCAGGTCAAGCGCTTTGACGAAATGCTCACGAAGGTGCTGCTCAGCGGCGGGTCCTCCTCGCTCAGCTCGCGCGATCTACGTAAGCTCCGCAAGCGCTTCGAGAGTGAGTTGGACGAGCAAGGTGCCAAGCTGCCTGATGAAATTGCCAGCGACCTGACGGGTGCGGGTTTCACCGAAGAAATTACGCCCTACATGGACCTGCTGACCCATTCGATGGGCCCGCAGATCGGCCGCGTGCTCTACGGCTTTGGCCAGCTGCGAATCAACCTCGACAACATCAACCTGGCCGTTGACAAGACCAAGAAGGTGGTGTTCGCACTCAAGAGCTACGCCTACAGCCGCGGCGAAAACGTCGAGAAGATGGAGATCGATCTGGCGGAAAACATCGATACCGTCCTCACGATCTATCACAACCAGCTCAAGTACGGCATCAACCTCACGAAGAATCTTGCGCAGCTTCCGCCTGTCAAGGTGTACGCCGACGAGCTGGCGCAGGTGTGGACGAATATCTTGCAGAACGGCATCCAGGCCATGAAGGGCGAGGGCGACCTGCTGGTGGAGCTCTACCAGGAAGGCAACTTCGCCGTGGTGGCGATTCAGGACAGTGGCGAGGGCATCCCGCACGAGCATCAGAAGAAGATCTTCGAGCCCTTCTTCACCACCAAAAAGCAAGGCGAAGGCACCGGCCTGGGGCTCGACATCTGTAAGAAAATCATCGAGAAACACGGTGGCGATATTCGCCTGACTTCAGAACCTGGACGCACCAGGTTTGAAATTCTTCTTCCACTCTGAGTAGTTGCTGCAGAACCTGAAGGTCAAACAACTCGTTTCTACTCAGGTATTGTTCACCTAAACCCTCAATTCTTACTCCGAGAAACTAAACTCCTAAACAGGACTGTTCCTAAAGACCGTCAGTACTTCAGCGTTGTTGCTATCTGGATTCTGGGTTTGCCAGTTTTCGATAGCCTTCAGCTGATAGCCATTTAAGCGGTCTTTATCGTGTATTCTGGTATGAACCTCACCGCTGCCACAGCAGAAGTTGCCATTTCGGCGATCATTTAAATGCAAGACCTGCGTTTAGCTGTCACGGCTCAACAGGCTCTACTAGAAGCACTTCCAAAACTCCAACGATTATGATCAGCAAGCAAATAATTATGTGTGTCGATGACGAACAAGTCGTCCTCACCAGTCTCGAATCTCAACTTCGCCAGGCTTTTGGTCGTCGTTTCGACTACGAGACCTTCACCA
Organism: uncultured Bacteroidia bacterium; assembly: GCA_964611815.1. Lineage (GTDB taxonomy): Bacteria > Bacteroidota > Bacteroidia > J057 > CAZTEZ01 > CAZTEZ01. The sequence continues at coordinate 9,979 of CAZTEZ010000032.1, forward strand.
GCGCCGACGAGGCCTACGACTTTATTGACGAGAAGTACGCTGAGGGCGAATCTATTTCGCTGATCATGACCGACTGGTTGATGCCCAAAGTGCGTGGGGATGAGTTTCTGGTGCGCGTGCACCGCCGCTACAAAGACGTGCCGATGATCATGCTTTCGGGCCAGGCTGATGAGAAAGCTGTTGATCGGGCGCGTAACGAGGCGAAACTCTTCAAGTTTCTTTCGAAGCCCTGGCAAGCCGAGGAACTGACCGAGCAAGCCGCACTGGCCATGAAAATCAACATGCCACGTGTGCAAAACGCTGATAGTCAGCAGTCCATCGCTGTGGACCCGGCTCAGTCTAGCCGCCCGATGCCCAAGCCCGTTGAAGTGCCGGCTGTGCAGCAATCGCAGAATCGTCCGCAACCCGTGGCCGCCAACGCGTTTCAAAAAGACAGCCCCAGTGAGCAGCCCAAGCGCCCATCTCCGATGATGCGCCCGGCTGCCTTCCGCCCCCAGCAAACAGGTACACCACCACCGACTGCCCACCAAAAGCCGGAAGAGCAAACTGCGGAACAGCCCGAGCAGCAGCCTACTCAACAACTTGAGCAACAGCAGCCGCAAGCTGAACAACCCACCCCGCAGCGGCCAGCTGCACCCCGTCCGATGCCAATGATGCGCCCAGGGATCACACCGATGCGAAAGCCTTTGAGCTCGCCCAAAGCGGATGCAAAAGCTGAGGCGAAGACGGATGCGAAGACTGATCAGAACACCTCCGAAGGTAAAGACCAACCTACTCCCGAAACCACCACTAGCCCCAAGAGCGGTAAGCGCCCTACTCCGCCCCCGTTCATGATGGCTGCTCGCAAAAACCGCTCAAACGACTCCTAAGTGCTCGTTTTACTGAGTTCTCCCAACGTTAACCCCCTTCTCAATGAAAAAGCCCGTGATCCTATGCGTAGATGACGAACCACTTGTTCTGGAAAGCGTCGTCGGCCAGCTGAAAGCCCACTATGGTAACCGCTTCATTTACGAAGTGGCCAACAACGCCAACGAGGCCGAAGAGCTGATAGACGAACTGCTGGAAGACGGTCATCACATTCCGGTACTGATCAGCGACTGGCTGATGCCTATGACCAAAGGCGATCAGTTTTTGATCAACGTGTTTGGCAAATTGCCAGATACTAAGCTCGTCATGCTCTCTGGTCATGCAGAACAGGAAGCCATCGACCGTGCGAAAGAATTCGCCAAGCTGTATCGTTTTATCCGTAAACCCTGGGACAAAAGCGAGTTGCTGACTTGCGTTGACACCATCGTTCAGCACGATAAAAAGCTGGCGCTTTAATGGCGTCTTCGTTCTAATCCTGAGTACTCTCTTCCTGATCAACTCTGCGGTTGGGCCAATGCGTTGGTAGTGAAACTTATACAGCTGAGCTCGCCCATTTGGCGACTTACCCAACCCCAATGCCTGGTATGACATTAACTGCCCTGTATGGAACAGAGTCCTCAACAACGTGCACAACAAATAAAAGACGATTACTTGGCTGAAAATCGAATGACTAGCGGTTCAGATGTGCGGATGTATGCCGTGCAACAGGCGGTCTTTTTGCTCGAGGTGGCGCGCAACGGCGCCATCCTGGAATCTAACGGCCTGTTCAACGAGTATATGGCCTACCAAGACGGGCAACTGACTGATAAACACATACGCATTCTCTTCAACGAAGAAGAAGGGCTACCGTTCGGTTTGTTGCGTGCGTTGAAATCTGGGCAGGGCTGGCACGGGGCCGTGCCGCTCGTCAATGCGTTTGGCGACCAGTTGTACGCACAACTGACGCTGACGCCGGTCATTGAAGAGGCCAACCGCCCGCCGACCAAGTTCATTTGCGTGGGTTACGACATTACGGCCCAGCGTCGGCAAAAGACCAATCTGCTCTCGATGATCAAGCAGGAGCGGGTGTATACGTCTGAGCTGGAGGAGGCTAAGGCTGATTTGGAGCAGAAGGTGGAAGAGAAAGTCCACGAGATCAAAGACTCGATCCGATACTCCGAGCGTATTCAGAAAGCCATGCTGCCCGAGCGGATGGTCGTGCGCCAGAACCTGCCCAAGGGCTACGACATGGCGCTGATGTATTTCCCACGCGATATTGTCAGCGGGGATTTCTACTGGGCGGGCCAATTTGGGGGCGAGCCCGTGGTGGCCGTCGGCGATGGCACCGGGCATGGTATACCGGGGGCGTTCATGTCGATTTTGGGCATCAATGCGGTGTCGAAGTTCGTGGAAGAGCGGGGCATCACTTCGCCAGCGAGCTTACTGAACGAGATTGACCTCGACCTGCGCATGAAACTCAACCAGAGCCACGACGACGAGGCGGGTAGTGTGCAAGACTCGATCGACATGGTGGTGTTGCGCTTTCTGCTGCACGGCAGGATAGAGTACGCCTCAGCGATGTCGCCTTTGTATCATGTGAATACCAAAAACGGCATGGAGACCCTGCACGGTACCAAGCGCCCGCTCGGGGGCACGCTCTATGACACGACCATCCCCTTCGAGCAGCACCGCGTTCAACTTGAGCCGGGTGATACGCTGTATTTGATGTCCGATGGCTACGTGACGCAGCTCGGTGAACGCAAAGGCCGGATGCGACCGTTCGGGCGCAAAAACATGCGCGCGTTGATGGAAGACGTGCAGCAGATCGCTGATCTGAAAGAGCGCCTGTCGGTAATGGAAAGCATGATCAACCAATACCGAGGCAACCAGCCTCAGACGGATGACATCGTCGTGATGGCCATTCGCTACAAAGGCGAATAACAACTCGGCCGCCAACTGGAACACCAGCAAAAACGGGCACTTGACTACTCAAGCGCCCGTTTTGAATCGTTGAAATGCCGTGGCGTTAACCTTCGAAACGTAGGCCGATGACGAGCACGTCGTCGAGCTGCTCGCGGGTGCCTTTCCATTCCAGGAAAGTCTTTGTCAGCTGGCAGTGCTGTTTCACGGCGGGCGCTTGGGCGTTCTCGAAAAACATTTCGCGTAGGCGGCGGCGGGTGAATTTACGACCCTTCTCGCCTCCGAATTGGTCTTGAAAGCCGTCGGAGCAGATGTAAAGCATATCACCAGTCTGCAAATCCACTTTATGGCCTTCGAACGGCACGTTGTTGGCCGATTCGAGCGTGTTGCCACCAATGGAGCGCTTGCTGCCGTTGAATTCAGTCAACTCGCCGTTGCGCAACAAATAGAGCGGGTTGTGCGCGCCACCGAATGCCATCTGCTTGGTTTCGGTGTTGTAGATCAGCAGGGCGATGTCCATGCCGTCAAGGGTGCTGTTTTTATTGCCGCCGTCTTGTTTTAGCACGAGCTTCATCTCGTTGTCGAGGTGTTCGAGTATTTCAACGGGGTCGCTCAGGGTGGTCATGCGCACCATGTCTGTAAGCAGGTTGCTAGAGATGACAGACATAAAAGCGCCGGGCACGCCGTGGCCGGTGCAATCGACGGCTGCCACGAACAGAAGCGGCCCACGCTGATCCCACCAGTAGAAATCGCCACTCACGATGTCTTTGGGCTTGTACAGCACAAACGACTCCGGGAAATTGTCCTGCAGCTTGTTCATCTCTGGCAGAATCGCCATCTGGATGCGTTTCGCGTAGTTGATACTGTCCATAATATCCTGGTTCTTGTCCGCGAGGATACTATTGGTCTCTTCAACTTTCTCTTTTTCAGACTGCAGCTCTTTCGTTTTGGCGGCTAAGCTGGCATACAAGCGCGATTTTTCGAGCGAGATACGCAACTGGCGTAGCAACATCGAAAGGATCTCGACCTGTGTTTCGTCAAACTCCTGCTCGCTATCGGTTATCGTGAGCACCACGTAGCCGTAGTGCTCGTCTTGGCTGTTGTACAGTGGTAACACCAGATGATTTGCTGCCAACGTCTGGGCTTCGTAAGCCTTCACCCTCTTCATGGCATCTTCCGTCAGTAAGGGGTTGCGTTCCATGAAGCGCTGGCCCAGCTCAGAGGCCCGCTTGGGGTCTTTGGCCGCCACGGCTTCCACCGAGGGGCTTTCGCCTTTTGTGATTACGAGGTAGCCCTCGTCGGCCTTCACCGAGCCCACCGCGTTCGAAACGAACTTGAGGTAGAGCTGCTGGCGGTCGGTCTCACGCGAAAGCTCTTGTGAGGCGCGGTTGAGGTTGCGCAACAGCTTGTTCGCCTCGTTAAATTTTTCGAGCTCAATTTTTTGCACGAACTGACGCGCGGCGCCTTCCACCGTCATCATCAGGTCGTTCATCTCCCAAGGCTTGCTCACATATCGATAGAGCCCGGCCTAGTTGATGGCGTTTTTCACGGCATCCAGGCTGCCTTGGCCGGTGAGCATTATTTTCAGCGTCTCGGGGTACTGTTCGTGTACGTCGATGAGGAACTCATCGCCTTTGATACTGGGCATGATCTGGTCAGAGATGACCACCGCCACAAAGCGACCCTCCTCGCGGAGGTCGTCGAGAATCTCGAGGGCCTCGCTGGCACTCTCAGCCAGTTCCAACTCAAAGTCTTCACCCAAGACTTGTTCGATCTGTTCTTCGAGACTGTCAAGAATAATCTTCTCGTCGTCCACGCAAAGAATGACCGGTTTGAGGTCGGGATTGAAATGAGCAGTTTTGGGTTTTGCGGCTTGCTGTGTAGCTGCCGTGTCGTTCATCTGCGGCAAAATTGTCGTGTATTAAGCGTTGCTAACTAAACCTTGGGAGACAAAGCAGCAGGTGCTCAGGCGGCCGGGTCAAATTGTTTCAGGCCATGGTTGATACGGTCAATGAGGTCTTCCTGGCGCCACGGATTTTTGATGTAGGCGTAAAGATTCGCGTTTTCGCGAGCGTTCTCTACGGCCTCTTCGTCGGCCTGGCCAGTAAACATGATCGTGAGGGCCTGCGGGAAATCCTGGTGCAGATCCACAAGGAACTTGTCGCCTTTAGTCTTGGGCATTAACCAGTCAGAGATCACGAGCACGAGTTCGTAGCCGTCATCCACCAAATCCTGAATGACTTCCCAGGCTTCGTCGGCGCTCTCGGCAATCTCTACGAGTACGTCTTCACCGTACTGCAGTTCCAGTTGTTCTTGCAGGCTGTCTAGGATGACTTTCTCGTCATCAACACAGACGATAGCTAGTTGTTTGTCGCTCATAATATCTTCTTTAAGAGGTTTGGAAGCAGGCAGATAGAAAGAAAACTTCGCCAAGATATTAACTAAACGTTAACGTAAGCACGGCATTTCTATCAATCGACATTTTTTTCAGTCAAACGCTTTCAGGGGAACTTATGTGGTCGTGGCTTGCTGTTGGCTGGCCTCGAACACCTCCCGAGAAGGCATGCGTTCCGGCAACTCTACGATGAAAGTGGTGCGGCCGGGTTCAGTATCGACGCGGATATCGCCCCCGTGTCGTGCGATGATCTTTTTCACGATATCGAGGCCCAGACCACTGCCCTCGCCTTCGCCTTTGGTGGTGAAGAACGGCTGGAAGATCTTCTCGACGATATCATCGGGAATACCCGGGCCGTTGTCCGTGAAGCGCACCTCGTACATATCGCCGTTCTTGTTCAGGTCGATCGTAATTTTGCCCTCGCCATTCATCGCCTGAATCGAGTTGTGGATGATGTTCGTCCACACCTGGTTCAGCTGGTCGGGGAAGCATTGAATGGTGCTGTCTTCGACGTTAAAGTTCTTCTCGACGACCACACCCTGCTTCAGCTGGTTGTGGTAAATCGTGAGTACGGTCTCAATGTTACGCTCCAAATGCGTCTCTTCGACCTTATCTTCAGCCCCTTTGCGCGAGTAGTTCTTCAGGGCGAACACGATCTTGCGCGTCTTGTCGACGGCCGTATTGATGTTGAAGAGATTGAAGTGCAGCTTGCCGACTTTCGCGCCGTTTTCGATATTCTCGTCTGATTGCTCGTGCTCAAACAGCGGAGCGAAGTCTTCAAGGTTTTCGTACACGCCAATTTTCACCAGCTTGCGCGCCAGGCCACGGGCATTGCCCACGCCGTAATTTTCCAGCGCTTCCTGTACGCCCTTGCGGAGGTCGCGTTCCTCCCGGCTCGAGAGGCTCTGCTTGCTGCCATCCGAAGCGCGGTTAACGAAACTCTGGAACATCGCCTGTTGCTCAGGGTTCAGGCTGGCCACCAGTCTCGGAAACTCCGCGATGGTGTCGTCCAGCGAGTGCTCGATGTTGTTCACCGATGCCGAAATGGCACCGATGGGCGTATTGATCTCGTGCGCCACACCCGCAATGAGCTGGCCGAGTGCGGGCATTTTTTTCGCTTTGCACCAGTTGGGCTTGCGTGTTTTTGATCTCGTCGTTGGCTTGCTCTAGCTCAGTGTAACTTTTCGCCAGCTCCTCTCGCTCTTTGCGAAGATCTTCGGTCCGCTCTTTCACCTCTTCTTCCAAGCGTTTGTTCTGGCGCTCCAGTCGCTTGGCATTGATGCGAATCAGCAGGAAAACCAGCAACCCAGCGGCCAGTGCATACCCAATATATGCCCAAATGGTGCGGTACCAGGGCGGGGTGATGCTGAAGCTGTACTGCTTCACGTCGCTGAGCTGGCCCAGGGCGTTGCGGGCGCGCACTTTGAAGGTGTAGCTGCCCTCGTTAAGGTT
>CAZTEZ010000033.1:0-16428 GCA_964611815.1 uncultured Bacteroidia bacterium
CGTTCTTTCTCACAGTACCGCAAATCAACTATTGGCCGGGCGTGGCGGCGCTTGTCTCGCTGATTCTTTACGCCTTCGTTTACACCCCCGCCAAACGGGTGTCGCCCATCGCAGTCTTTGTGGGGGCCTTACCGGGGGCACTGCCGTTGATCATCGGTGTGCTTTCAGCGACCGGGGAGATCGGCACCATCGGCTGGGTGCTGTTTGGCGTGCAGTTCGTGTGGCAGTTTCCGCACTTCTGGGCCATCGGCCTGCTCTCGCAAGAAGACTACCACAACGCTGGCTTCCGGCTTGTACCCATACACAGCTCGATGCGGCCCACGGCCATCAACATCGTGCTCTTCCAAATCGGCCTGGCGCTCCTGAGCTACCTCCCGCTGCACCTCGGCATGCTACCCATGGCGGCGCTCTGGCCTGCAGTGGTGGCGAACGCCATCTTCATTCTAAGCGGCATCCTGTTGTTGGCCAAGCCCAACCGACGTGGTGCCGTGCTCGTTCTGCTTGCTTCCATTTTGTATTTGCCGATTCTTTACTTCGGCTATTTTCTCACGCAATTCTGATTTCAGATGAACGCGACAATGGCAGCAAAACGACCATACAAACCTGAGTACTCCGGCCTGCACCCCAAGCGGCTGATGATGTACATCTACCTCATCTCGACGATGATGATTTTCGCGGGCCTCACCTCAGCGGTGATGGTCTCGCGTGCCGACTTTGTCAACAAACCGGGCGGCTGGGCCGATTTCTACGACCTGCCCCAGGCCTTCACTTGGACGACCATCCTCGTCGTCCTGTCATCGACTACGATACAATGGGGCTTCTGGTCGGCCCGGCGCGACAAACTGCGTCAAAACCAGATCGCCATCGGGCTGACGCTCATCATGGGCATCGGCTTTCTCGTCGGGCAGTTCTACGGCTTCGTGGAGCTCGTCGAGAAGGGCGTCTATCTGGTGGGCACCAAAAATCCCAGCGGTTCATTCTTGTACGTCATCACACTCATGCACGGGCTGCACCTGTTTGCAGCGCTGATTGCACTGATTACAGTGATGGTACAGAGCTTCCGCAAGAAAATTCACAGCGATAACATCCTCGGATTCGAATTGAGCGTCACATTCTGGCACGCTTTAGGTTTCCTGTGGGTGTATCTTTTCTTATTTTTACGCGTACTCTACGACTAAACTCAATCTCTGATGGCTGATACAACTGCACAAGGCCAAGTGAAAGCCTGGTCGGGCGGCGACCGCCCCATGCGAGCGAGCTACGGCAAGCTCATGATGTGGTTCTTCCTCGTTTCGGACGCCCTGACCTTCGGCTCATTCCTGATCACCTACGGTGTCTACCGTGTCGCGGCTGACTACTGGCCCGACCCCGACATCGTGTTCAACTCTGCGCCCTTCCTGGGCGAAGGCTTCCCGCTGGTGTTCGTCGGTATCATGACGTTCATCCTCATTGCCAGCTCGCTCACCATGGTTTTGGCCGTGGATTACGGGCACCAGAACAAGCAGGGCAAAGTGATTTTCTACATGGTGCTAACGATTATCGGCGGAATCATGTTTTTAAGTTGTCAGGCCTGGGAATGGACCCACTTGATGCACGCGCACGACCACCAGGTGATGACGGCCAGCGGAGAAGTCGTTGAACAACCCGTACGCACCATTGTCGGTGAAAACTACTGGGGGCCGATGTACGACCTGCAGGGCAACGAGCTGACGAGCAAAGAAATTGTCGAGCTCGGCGGACCCAACTCCGAAAAAGTGGTTCGCTCGGCTGGCCCGGTGAACTTTGGCAACCTGTTCTTCACGATCACCGGTTTCCACGGGTTCCACGTTTTCAGTGGGGTGATCATCCTGATCATCGTCCTGATTCAAACCATCCGCGGGGTGTATCAGCGCAAGCAAGACTACGAAATGATCGAAAAAGTCGGCCTCTACTGGCACTTCGTCGATCTCGTCTGGGTCTTCGTCTTTACGTTCTTCTACCTGGTCTGATCCCTTTTCCGATCAAATCAACGCAACTCTTACTTCCTCTAACCATAAAGTCAATATCCTATGGCTGAAGTACACGGCTCACAATTTCAGCGCATCTGGCGCCCCTTCATCATTCTGACACTCCTGACGATTGCGGAGTTTGCCATCGCCTTCACGGTCGAAAAAGGCACGTTTCGCAACTGGACGTTCATCGTGATGACCATCCTGAAAGCCTACTACATCGTAGCGTTTTTCATGCACCTCAAATTCGAGAAGGTCAACCTCATTTACACGATCCTTGTGCCGTTGATCTTCCTTGTGTATTTATTGGTGCTGATGTTCCAAGAGGGCACTTATATGTTCGATGTCGTGTTTGGTTAACACTGGCACATTCGATTTCGAGCTCAGGATTTTACGGAACACCTAAATTCAACAGGCATGGCAGAACGTACGCCAGAAGCCAAACGACTCTACCGCCGCCGTGTGCTTATCACCGCGGCGGTTGTGTTTATATTCATCGGGCCACTCGCGATCTTCGCATTTTTCGGGGCATTTGCCGAACAGCAGTTCGTGCAGTTGCCTGTCTACGGCAACCACGACGTGAAAGCAAATGGGGATACGCTCTTCCACCGCGTGCCCGACTTCACGCTCATCAACCAAGACGGCGACACCGTAACGCAAAACGATTGGCGCGGTAATTTCATCATCGTCGACTACTTTTTCACGACATGCCCTGGGATTTGCCCGCGCCTGAGCAAGGCGATGATGGAGGTGCAGGAAAAAACTGAGGGCTGGACGGACGTGAAGTTGATGTCCATTTCGATTGACCCCGAGCACGACCGCCCTGACAGCCTCAAGCAGTACGCTACCCGCTACAACGCTGACCACAGCCGCTGGAGCTTCCTCACCGGCAAGCGAGAGACCATCTTTCAGCTCGCCAACAAAGGCATGCTTTCGATTGCCGGCGAAAGCGATGCACCTGGCAACGAAAACGGGTTTGTGCACGACAATAAGTTGATCCTCATCGACCCCGATCTACGCGTCCGCGGGTTCTACAAGGCCTTTCGCGACGGCCAGGGCTTCGCTGAAGTCGACCCGGCCGGCAACAAGATCAAGTCGCTGATTGGCGAGCTGAAGCTGCTGAAGCACGAGTACCGCCTGCGCAAAAAAGGCAAGCTGCCAGCAGTTAAGACCATCGACTGGTCGGTTCCTATGCCCACAGACACCAGCAAGACGCCCAGCCAGTATACTCTGCCACAGGACAGCACGGCCACGCTTTGAATGTAGCGAACGCATTCAGGCTTAAGTCGATTTGGCCTAAATTGCGTGTAGTGACTGATAAAAACTGCGGTTTGTCCTGTTGGCCCTCTTGTTTTCACTATGTTGTGAAACACCCCTTTTACGTTATTTGTTATTGAATCACAGGGTATAGCCCTGCTCGAATCATGGAAGAACACGAGAAAATACAAGCCGCACAGAAGTTCAACGACAAGCTGTGGATGCCGATCATCATCGCCCTATCGGTGGTGATTCCTGGTGTTGTCGCGCTCTTGCTCTACATGCCCAAAGAGGGCCTGGCCGGCACGCTGAACGTCAGCTTCCTGCCGACGCTCAACGCGATCATCAACTCGTCGGTGTCGGTGCTGCTGGTGCTCGGCTTTGTGTTCATTCGCAAGGGCAACATCCGGGCGCACAAGACCTCGATGTTCAGCGCCTTTGCGCTCTCAACGCTCTTTCTGGTGAGCTACGTGGTGTACCACACGTTTTCAGAATCCACCAAGTTTGGTGGCGAGGGCGCGATTCGCTACGTGTACTTTTTCATCCTGCTGACGCACATCGTACTGGCGGCGGCCATCGTGCCGCTGGCGCTCATCACGCTCTTCCGAGCACTGCAAGAGCGCTTCGATCGCCACCGCAAAATCGCCCGCTGGACCTTCCCGATCTGGCTCTACGTCTCTGTGACCGGAGTCATAGTCTATCTCATGATTTCACCCTATTATGCACATTGACGGCTGATTTCGTTCTGAAACAACCGTCTTCAAATACCTGACCTATGAAAACCTTCAAACAACTTCGCTTCCTGCTGGCCATTGTGGCCATCGCGCTGAGTGTGCAGTTGATTACACCTGCCGACGCCGATGCGCAGTGCCCGATGTGCCGCAAAAACGTGGAAGCCTCAATGGACAATCCCGACACCGGCAAGGGCTTCGGCCTGAATGCCGGCATCCTGTACCTGCTCGTCTTGCCTTATGCGATGACGGCTACGGTGTTTTACATTTGGCGCCGCCACAACCGCAAGGCGCAAGAGGCGCAGGCGCTGAGAAAAATCGGTGAGGCTGACGCGTGAAACCCGGCCAGCTGATCAACCACGACCTCTGCAGTGCGCTTGCTTTGAGCACTGCAACCACCTCGAAACCAACCAAAACCTCTACCTGAAATGTCTGACCAAAAACAATATCCCTCTCAATTTGAGGCGTTTCGCAAAGGGAAATGCCCGCGCTGCCGCAAAGGCGACTGCTTTACGCACTCGGTCTACAGCCTGAAATTCGGGCGCATGAACGACCGCTGCCCCAACTGCGGCTTCCGCTTCGAGATTGAACCCGGCTTTTTCTGGGGCTCGATGTACATCTCCTACGGCTTCCTCGTCGCTGAGGCGCTCATCGTCGGCTTCAGCCTCTTCCTGACCGTCGACCCCGACATGCTGTGGTATGCTGTGGCCATCATCGCAACCGCGCTGGTATTCATGCCGTTCAACTACCGCTCGAGTCGCCTGGCGATGATCCACTACTTCTCGCAAGTCGATTTCGTGCCGGCGTATTATGATAATCCCGTTCCGAAAGAAGACTGGAAAGACGAGGGCCGTGCGGTCGATAACCTCGAAGAGCTTATGCAGCGCCCGCAGCATACGATTAACGACTAGTTTTTTTAGAACCAGGATTTTCAGGACTCATCAGAACCAGGATGTTCAAGATTATGGCCAGATTTCCAGGATGAGCAGACTTCTGCCGTTCATGAGCTGTTCTTAATCCTGAAAATCCTGTCTCCGAGGAATCCTGAAAATCCTGGTTCTAATTCGGCAAACTTGCCGGCGTTTGTTGTATATCGCGCTCGATGAGCCCGTCGCGCAGGTGGATGACGCGGTGGGTGTAGGCGGCGATGTCTTCTTCGTGCGTTACGAGCAGGATGGTGTTGCCGTTCTCGTGCAGGCGTTGGAAGAGCTGCATGATTTCATACGATGTCTTGGTGTCCAGATTGCCCGTCGGTTCGTCGGCGAGGATAATCGAGGGATTGTTCACCAGCGCTCGAGCAACCGCCACGCGTTGGCGCTGCCCACCCGATAGCTCGTTGGGCTTGTGGTCAAGGCGGTCGCCCAGGCCGACTTGTGTAAGCACCTCGGCGGCGCGCTCTTTGCGGTAGCTGCGCGACTTACCGGCATAGACCAGTGGCAGCGCGACGTTCTCCATCGCGCTCAGGCGAGGCAGCAGGTTAAACGTCTGGAACACAAACCCAATCTCCACGTTGCGCACATGCGCCAGTTGCGAGTCATTGAGCTTGCTCACGGGCTGCTCGTTCAGGATGTATTCCCCCTCAGAGGGCGTATCGAGGCAGCCGAGGATGTTCATCATCGTCGACTTGCCAGAACCCGAAGGGCCCATGATGGCCATGTATTCGTTGCGCTCCACCGAAAAAGACACACCGGCCAGCGCCCGGATGATCTCCGAGCCCATTTTGTAGGTCTTCTTGATGTCTTGCAGCTCGATGATGGGCACGGCGGACGGGCTTTTGTAACCGATAAACTCGGCGTTTGATCGGCTTATTGACCGGCAAGGGCTTCGGCCTTGCTGTTTTCGAGGTAGCCAACGATGATGGCGGCGCAGCCATCGCCACTCAGAAAGCGGGCTTCGATTTCATAATCGCCAGTGGCGTTGAAACTGAAATCGTAGTAAGGGCGCGGCTCCATTTCGGCGCTGTTGAACACGCCCACACCCCGGCTGTCGAGCACCAGGAAGTTCAGGTCATCGCCTTTATCGCTTTCGCCACAGAGGATGATGCGATACGTCATGCCTTCGTAGAACGTCATGTAGAGCTTCGCCTGCTCACCTTCAAAGAGCATCGAGCGGTAGTAGCCACCATCGGTGTTGAATTCGCCGAGGTTGGTTTCGCACTTTTCGGTGAAGTTGCCGCACTGCGCCTGACTGGTGTTGGGCAGGGCCAGCAGCAGCAAGCCGAATCCGAGGATGAGGGGCAGTCGAGTAAGTAAATGAGACATAATCAGTTCGGGTTGGAGGTTGCTAACTGGGTGATGCCCTTGCGGAGCGTGTTGACGTGGGTGCTGATGGTTTTCACGTCGTCGGGGGTGATACCGATGTCGTTCGAACCCCCGATCTGGATCACGCCCTTCTTTTCTTTGGGCTTTTCCTTCTCGTCCGGCGATTTGTACTCGAATTTCACTTTCTCGTAGGCAGTGTCCAGTTCTTTGAGCGTCGGATACAGGTCTTTGAACTCCGGCTCGTCTTTTTGCTTGTCCAGAAACTTCATGATTTTCTTCATGTTGGGTTTCTGCTCGGCAATCTGCGTCATCATTTTCTGCGACGGGCGCTGCTCATACAGCTGCGTGGCGAGGTACAGCCCCTCGATGAAGCCGCCCAGGAACATGTAGTTCAGGGCTTTGGGGTCGCCGTCTTCGCGCAGTTGGTCTTTGACTTTGCTCAAGGTTTCGGAGTAAATCTTGGACAATTCTTTCTGGTTGTCCTGGTTATCCTTCAAACGCCGTTCCAATTCTCTCGTGAAGATGCCGTCTAGCATCAATTCTTCGGCGAGCGTGCGCACGGCACTGAAATACCGCAGGGCTTGCTGGCGCTGTTCGAATGTATTCGCATAGGCCATATCGGCGCTATACACCCCCAGGTTGCTGGCTTTGGAGAACGTCGACTGATACTGGCTCGTCTTGTTCTCAGGGTTCATGAGGTTGCCGTCGTAGTGCGCGCCAGCACGCTTCATGAGGTCGGCCAACTGCATGGGCGAGGGGAACGACTCGATGGCTTTGTCCATTTCGGCATCGGTCGGGGCGTTCAAATCGAGCGAGTCTTTTTGCTCGGTGTTATCGGTGGTTTCCTCGCCGCCGTCACTGCAAGCCACGAGGCCAAGGGCAAACGTGGCCAGCAAACAGAAAAGTAAAATCTTGCGCATAGGAGTCCGATTTCGAAAGTGAAACACCAGTCGTAGAGGCTGCAGCGTAAATCTACTAAAAACTAAGCCCCTAGACAGAACCCAAAAAGCGAAACCAGAGAAATTTTTACGCCTTTTCTTCAGGCGTTTGCGTGCTTTCGGCAGTTCGGCCCTCGGCGCTAAACAGATGGCGGTTGCCAAACACGATCAGCAGTATGCCCAGGCTGATGTACACATCGGCCAGGTTGAAGATGGGCCACAGCGCCAAAAACTGCCCGCCCAGCAGCGGTACGCCCGATGGCACGGTGCCGGCCCAGAGGTCGAGGTAAAACATATCGACCACCCGGCCCTCGAACAGACCGCCCTCGTAATCGTTCTCGTACGCGAACCAGACGCCGTAGTACACGCGGTCGATGATGTTGCCAAGCGCACCCGCCAAAATGAGCGCGACGTAGATCGGCAGGCGCGATTTGTAGTGCACCACCCGCCGCAGATACCACGCCAAGCAGATGCACAACACAATTGAAAACAGACTGAGTAGAATTTTTGCGCTGTGCTCATCCAGACTGCCGAATAAACTCGCGAGTGTCAGTCCGAACGCAGCGCCTTTGTTTTCGATGAAATGCAGCTTGAAAAACTCGCCCAGCAGCAGGATTTCGTCGCCGGGTTGCATCGAGAGCTTCACCCAGACTTTCACGCTCTGGTCGAGGATGACGAGCAGCACAATCGCCAGAGCAATCACGCGAAAGCGCCGCGGCAACCAATCGGAAAGGCGCTCGCGCCAGTTCATGACGAGGCGCTTGAGTCTGTTTTAGTGTCAGATACGGCCCCAGCGTCATCGGCTGTTTCGGGGCGTTTGTCGGGCGCGGGCGGCACGGCCGGGGGCGCGTCTTCTTCCGGGAAAAGGCGCTTTTGGAAAATGATAATCACGATGATGCCCACAAAAATGAACATGTCGGCCACGTTCCAGATGGGCGTGCTCTGGTGCGTGCCACCGATGAGTGGCACCCAGTCGGGCACGTCGAAGTTGTAGAGGTCGAACGCGAACATATCGACAACCCGGCCATAGAGCAGCCCGCCTTCGTAGTGGTTCATGTGGTCGAAGAACACGCCGTAGAACACGCGGTCAATGATATTGCCGAGCGCACCGCCGAGGATCATCGCCACAAAAAACGGCAGCCAGGTGTCCCAGTGACGGATTTTGAACAAGTACCAGATGATCAGACTCACCAGCGCCAGCGACAATAATGTCAGTAGCAGCTTGCCGGTGATGGGGTCCATCGTGCCGGTCAGCGAGCTAAAGGTCATCCCGAAAGCGGCGCCTTCGTTTTCGACAAACAGAAACGAAAAGAAGCCGTCGATGACGACGATGCGCTCGCCCAGCTCCATGTTCAGCTTCACCACCAGCTTCACCACCTGGTCGATGAGAACCAGCAGGCCGGCGAAAAGCAGGTATTTGGCGAAGGGGCGTTCTTGGAGCATGGGGTGGGATGTATGAGTATAGTCATCCTGAGCTAGTCGAAGGATCTACGTCAATAACGAGCACTAAAGCCGGAGGTACTTCCTCGCAAGCTCGTCAGCATGACTAATAGTTTACTGCTTCAACTTCGCCTCGATAGTCACTTCGGTGTGGGGCACGGCGCGCAAGCGTTCCTTGGGGATGAGCTTGCCAGTTACCTTGCATCGGCCGTAGCGCCCCTCGCGGATGCGCACCAACGCACGTTCGAGCGAGTCGATAAACTTGCGCTGGCGGGCCATCAGGCGCTCCATGTTCTGGTTGTCGGCCATATCTGAACTGAACTCCGTGACGTTCAGCTTGTCTACTTCAGAGCGCTCGATCTGGCGTTGCATCATTTCGAGCTCGGCGTTGGCATCTTCGAGTTTATGTTCGATGATCGCTTTGAATTCTTCGCTGTCTTCGCGCGAGTAAAACTTCAGTTCTGCAGGTTGTTCTTTTTTTGCCATGCTGCTGATTTTTGGGATGTGAGTAAGTGCGCTTAGGCTTTCTGAATGGCGATGGCCGTGTTGTGTCCGTCGATTTCCTGGGTATGCGCGCCAGCGAGCTCGTCGGCGAGTTCGAAGGAGTCGGCGAGCACCTCTTTGCAAATATAATCTTTGAAAGTGGTTAATGCCGACTGCCACTCGTCCGGTGCGTCAATCTGCAGGTGAATGTGGTGTGTCACCTCCAGCCCTTCGTCTTTGCGCACGTTCTGGATGCGGTTGACGTATTCGCGGGCGATGCCCTCCTGTTCGAGTTCGGGTGTGAGCGTGAGGTCGAGCGCGACAGTTAGCTTGCCATCGCTGGCCACGGCCCAGCCGGGGATGTCGTCGGAGGTGATCTCGACGTCTTCCAGCGTCAGCGCAATCGACTGCTCCTCGCCGTAGTGCACGGTGGTGCTGCCGGTGGATTCGATCTGGCTGATGTCGGACTGTGTGAAGTCATTCACTTTGTTGGCTACCAACTTCATGTCCGGGCCCAGCTTTGGGCCGAGCGTACGGAAGTTGGGCTTGATTTTTTTGACGATCACGTTCTCCTTGTCGTCGTTGCCCACAAAATGGATGCGCTTGATGTTGAGTTCTGACAGAATGATGTCCTCCACGGCATTGATCTGCTCGGTAACGCCCGCACTAAGCACCGGAATCATGACGCGGGCCAGCGGTTGGCGCACTTTCAGGTGGTGCTGCCTCCGGATGCTGCGCCCCAGCGAACAGATGCGCTGCGCCATATCCATACGGCTTTCCAAGGCCTCGTCGATGGCGCTGTGCTGCACCTCGGCAAGGTCCGTAAGATGCACCGAGGGCTGACGCAAATTGGCGGGCAGTGCCTCGGGGGTGTCGCGGAAGTTGTCCGTGAGATTACGGAAGAGCCAGTCGGAGATAAACGGCGCGATGGGGGCCATCATCTGGGTCGTGAGCGCGAGGCAGTCGAATAGGGTGTCGTAGGCGGCCTGCTTGTCGGCGTTCATATCGCCCTTCCAGAAGCGGCGGCGGCTCAGGCGCACGTACCAGTTCGAAAGCTGTTCGGTGACGAACTCTTGTATGGCGCGGGCCGCGCGGGTGGGGTCGTAGTCGTCGAAGGCGGCGCGCACCTCTTTGAGCGTGCTGTTGAGCACCGAGAGGATCCAGCGGCCGAGCTCCGTGCGCTCGGCAATCGGCGTCGCTTGGCGCGCGTCGTATTGATAGCCGTCGATGTTCGCGTAGAGCGCGAAGAAGTCGTAGGTGTAATACAGCGTGCCCAAAAACTTACGCTTGGTGTCTTCCAGGTGCTCCATATTGAAGCGCAGGTTCTCCCAGGGCGGCGCGTTGGCTACCATATACCAGCGGGTCGCATCCGCGCCATGCGTTTGGATGGTATCGAAGGGGTCAATGGCGTTGCCCAAGCGCTTGGACATCTTGCGGCCGTCTTTGTCTTGCACCAGCCCGTTGGCGATCACGTTTTTGTAGGCCACCGAGTCTTCCAACAGCGTAGCAATGGCATGCAGCGTAAAGAACCACCCGCGCGTCTGGTCAACGCCCTCGGCGATAAAGTCCGCGGGGAAGTTGCGCTTGAAAATGTCCTCGTTCTCAAATGGATAGTGCCACTGTGCATAGGGCATGGCACCCGAATCGAACCACACGTCGATGAGGTCGGGCTCGCGGCGCATTTCGTTGCCAGCGCTGTCGATAAGCAGGATTTCGTCCACGAACGGGCGGTGGAGGTCTTGCAGGAAGGCCTCGAGAACGGCGTTGCCATCGCTCAGGTCATCGAGCTGAGCTCTGAGGGCGGGGTAGCTTTCGCTGAGGCGGTCGGTGTAGTGTTGCAGCAGTTCGGGCTTTTGCTTCAGGGCTTCGCTTGCAGCGCTGCGCAGCTCGTCGACGCTGCCGATGCAGGCCATTTCGGTGCGGTCGGTGTTCACCCAAATGGGCAGCGGCGTACCCCAGAATCGCGAGCGTGACAGGTTCCAGTCCGTCAGGTTTTCCAGCCAGTTGCCAAATCGGCCGGTGCCAGTGCCCTCGGGTTTCCAGGTGATGGTGGTGTTCAGCGCCACGAGGCGGTCTTTCAGGGCGGTGGTTTTTACGAACCAGCTGTCGAGCGGGTAATAGAGTACGGGCTTGTCGGTACGCCAGCAGTGCGGGTAGTTGTGCTCGTACTTCTCGACTTTGAACGCGCGGTCGGTTTTCTTGAGCAGCGTTGCGATTTCGACATCCATATTCGGGTAGTCGTCAGCATCCACGTACTCGGTCTTGACGAAGAAGCCCCCATCGCGATTCAGGTACTCGCCCATCTTTTGGATGCTCTCCTCGCCCTCGCCGACCACAGATTTCAGGTCTTCGAACAGCCCCTCCGACATCTGCCGAACGAATTTGCCCTGCTTATCGACCAGCGGCAGTTGCTCGTCGTCCTTTTCGCCGGGCACTGTGATGGCCACAATACCCGCGTCGTCGGCCACGCGTTTGTCGTCTGCACCGAAAGTCGGCGCCAGGTGAACGATACCCGTGCCATCTTCAGTGGTCACGAAATCGCCGGCGATGACTTCAAACGCGTTGCCATTGGGCTTCACGTACGGCATCAGCTGCGCGTAGGACATCCCCACGAGCTCGCTACCGGTCACGGTTTTTTCGAGCTGCAACAGCGGTGCCTTGGCATTCAGGTCAGACTTCCGGAAGTAGAACGTCTCGCCATCTACCTCCAGGTTTTTACGCTTCTTCTCCTTTACTTCGTCAGGCTCAGCCAGCGGCTCGGCGAAGTAGGCCGGGATGCGATCCTTGGCGACCACCACGCGGATGTGGCGGTCGGTGTACGGGTTGATCGTACGGATAATCGCGTACTCGATCTTTGGCCCCACGCCCAGCGCCGCATTCGACGAGAGCGTCCAGGGCGTTGTCGTCCAGGCGATGAAGTACAGATCGTCTTCGCCCTCGGCTTTGAAGAGCGCCGTCACCGACGTGTCTTTTACGTCGCGGTAGCAGCCCGGTTGGTTCAGCTCGTGCGAGCTCAGCCCCGTGCCCGCCGCCGGCGAGTAGGGCTGGATGGTGTAGCCTTTGTAGAGTAAGTCTTTGTCGTAGAGGCGCTTGAGCAGATGCCAGACGCTCTCGATGTAGTCGCGCTCGTAGGTGATGTACGGGTCGTCGAGATTCACCCAGTAGCCCATCAACTTGGTCAGCTCGTCCCACTCGTCCTTGTATTTCAGGACGTCCTCGCGACATTTCAGGTTGTAGTCTGCGAGGCTGATCTTGTGCTCTGGCCCGTCGCCGATGTCCTTTTTGGTGATGCCCAGCGCCTTTTCGACCTGCAGCTCCACGGGCAGGCCGTGGGTGTCCCAACCGGCCTTGCGCTCGACCTGGTAGCCAGCGAGGGTTTTGTAGCGGCACACCAGGTCTTTGATGGTGCGGGCCATCACATGATGAATGCCCGGCGAACCGTTGGCTGAGGGCGGACCCTCGTAGAAGGTAAAGGCCTCTGCACCAGAGCGGTTGGTCACGCTGAGCGTGAAAATATCGTGCGCCTCCCAAAACGCACGGATCTGGCGCTCGAAAGCGGGGTAGTCCGGAGCATCGAATCGGGGGTAAAGGGCGTCAGACATAAGCGGGCGTTGAGAGAAAGTCGAGCAATATCAGCAATCGTATGCGGTTGGACTTACCGCTGTTGCGAGTGCAAAGAAACGAATAATCGCGCATCATTCGATAATTGACGTACACAGCAGCGAGAATCTGGTTGAATACTAGTCGCTTGATTGGAAACTCTTTAATTAAAAATGCTTAATTTGCGTTTGATCCATCAATTGCTCGTGATCAGAGGGTGCGCTCCTAGCCATCTGACTAACCGCTTACGCTTGTGATTAAGTTTCTGCTGCTGCCACTCTCTGTGGGATATGCTTTTGTCTTGATGTGCCGTAACTGGTTCTTCAACCTCAAAGTATTACCCGTCAAACGTTTCGAAGGTATGGCCGTCATCTCAGTTGGTAACGCCAGCATGGGGGGGACTGGCAAAACGCCCATGGCCGAATATTTGGTCGATAGATACCAAGAAAAAGGCTTTCGTGTGGCGTATCTCAGCCGTGGCTACAAACGACAGACGCAGGGCTTTGTCGAAGTCAATCCTGAGCAACACGGTGCAGCTGAGGTAGGCGATGAAGCCCTTCAAGTCGCCAGAAAATTTCCTGACGTTCGGGTTGCCGTTTGCGAGAACCGCACGAAGGGCGTACAGGCACTGGAAACCACTGGAGATGTCGATGTGCTGATTCTGGACGATGCCATGCAGCACCGCGGCATACAACGCGATCTCAATCTCTGCATGATTGACGCTACTCGCCCACCTTGGAAAGACTGGGTTGTGCCGGTGGGCCGTTTGCGCGAACCGTTCTGGATGGTCAAAAAACGCACCGACTTCTTCGTGCTCACGCACTACCCGCGTCGTGCACGCAAACGCAGCTTTATCAAGCACATTGATGCGCAGAAAACCGCCTACACCCGAACTCAGATTCAGGACATCAAGCTGGCCTGGGGGCAGGGCGAAACGCTGAAGCCAGAGGATATCTACGCCCGACCAATGATTGTCTTTGCCGGTTTGGGTAACAATCGCCAGTTCAACGACTTCCTGCAAGAGCATGGTGCGCTAATCAAGCGCTTTTACAACTTCAGCGATCATCACAAGTACTCGGCCAATAACATCGAGATGATCGTCAAGCGCTTTCGAAAAGAGCGCCGCAAGGAGGTCTACAAAATTCCGCCGATTGTGCTCACGACCGAGAAAGATTACATGCGCCTGAAAGACGCAGGTCTGCTGACACCCCAACTGAACGATATTCCGATTTACTACCTCGAGATTGCTTTGGATTTTGCGGGGGGAAAGGATAAGTTTGATGCCCTCGCAGACCAAATCGTACAACAGCATGCTACTCGCGCCCAAACCGGAAATATTTCAAGAGACACTGGCCTATATCCAGAAACACTATCCGGCGCAGCCTGAGGTCGGAATCGTGCTCGGTACGGGCATGGGCAAGCTCATCGACAAGATTGAAGTCGAAAAAGAGATCGCCTACAACTTCATCCCCCACTTCCCAATCTCGACCGTCGAGAGCCATTTCGGGAAGCTTGTGTTTGGCAAACTCGGCGGCAAAACTGTGGTTGCGATGCAGGGCCGGATGCACTTCTACGAAGGCTACAGCATCCAAGAAGTGGTCTACCCGATTCGCATTATGAAGCTGCTGGGGATCCAGTCGCTGTATCTGTCGAATGCAGCCGGGGCGATCAACCTCGACTACAAGCTGGGCGATTTGATGGTCATCGAAGACCACATCAACCTGCAGCCCGACAACCCGCTTCGTGGCCAGAACCTCGACGATTTCGGCCCACGCTTCCCGGACATGAGCGCCCCCTATGATGCCGGCTTCATCGCCAAAGCCCACGAACTGGCGGGCGAGCTCGACCTCAAATTACAGGAAGGTGTGTACGTGTGTGTGCAGGGCCCCAACCTCGAAACCCGCGCCGAATACCGTATGCTCAAAACGCTGGGTGCCGATGTTGTAGGCATGTCTACCGTGCCGGAAGTCATCGTGGCGCGCCACCTGGGTTTGCGCACGTTCGCCATTTCAGTTATTACGGATATGTGCGACCCGGACAACCTCGAAGAGGTCAAAATCGAGAACATCATTGCCGCTGCCGGTGAGGCCGAGCCAAAGCTTACGCGCTTGCTCGAACGCCTGATTCCGGCCGTCGCCTAATTGCTATTTTGATGCATCTGCGCTGGCTATTCGTGTGTTGCCTGCTGTGCGCAGTTGCGAGCCAGCGTACCTCAGCGCTCGGCCAGTCGCTACCCCCACAAACCACCGGCCAGACGGCTGCGGACACCGATACGACGCGAGCAGACAACCTGCGAGCTGACAGTATTAAGATCACCGTCGAACCGAAGGTCGGCATCGTGAATTTGCAAGCCCTGGGCATGGGGCTCGAGCGCCTTGATAGCATCGACTGGCGTTTCGAAGAAGTGCATTACTGGGACGAAATTGACACCATCGGCGGGTTCGTGCAATCGCTCGGGCAAATCGGGAAGCCCTATCGACAGTATCTCTTTGGCATGTCCGCAAGGGCACTACACACCACCCACTGGGTCAACCCCATCAACGGTCGGCCGAATGTGTACATGTATGACCCCGCCACCCAGCTGCATGCCTACGACACCCGAACCCCGTTCGTGGATGCGGAGTACAAACAAAGCTCGAACTTCTTCCAGTTGTTCAAGGCGCGCATCTCGCAAAACGTGACCCCCTGGTGGAACACCACGCTGCTCATTCGTCGCCGCCGTGCCGATGGGCTGTACGACGACAACCTCACGCGCCACTGGAACTTCGGCTTCACGAACTATTTCCGCACGCTGAACCGGCGCTACCTGGGCATCGTCAGCCTGGGCTACAACGAACTGAACGACCAGATGAACGGCGGCGTGGTGCAGGACGGCACGACCGACTTCGCCGACCTCTTTGACGGCATCGGCGAAAACCTGGAGCTGGGCGGCGTACCGGCGGTCTTCTACCGACGCTACCAGACGGCCTACACCCAGCATACGTTCTACGTCATCAACGACTCCATTTTCAAGATCGGCCCCACGGGTAGCTTTCGCTATGATGCATTCTACCACGAGTTCGACCACGACAACGCGCGCAGCATCGGGTTTATCGATCGCCCGTCCTTTCCGTACGCGCGCATCAATCCGCCTCGGCCCAACTGCATCGAATGCGATCAGATTTACGAAGAAGCCCAGCACAACCAATGGACGGCCAGCGGCGGCGGCGTGGCGACGCTCAACCTGTGGGGCGCCGAGTGGCACAATCGCTTTTTGATTAACGTCAACAACCAGACGATCAACAGCGCGGTGATGGACATCAGCAGCCAGAACCGCAACTACATCACGGCCCGTTCGGATATCAATATCCCGATTCGGGACTTCCGCCTGAACGCCTTCTTTGACCTCCAGACCGGCACCAGCAACCGCTTCGACCCCTACGTACGCTTGCGCACCGGCGGGCAGCTCGACTTTTTCAAGCGCGAGTTCAAACTGATCGATTCTACCTACATCGACACCCTGACGCGCATTCAGCGCCTTTTGGCCTGGCGACCGTTCGTGTACGAAGGCAGCTACGTGCCTTTCAACGTGCGCTTAGAACTGGAGACCGCCGACCAGAACCCATCGCTCTTTGACCGCTATTGGGATGGCGCGACCTTCACCGGCGACCCCTCGCTGGGCAACCAGTCGGTGTTTTTGGCGAAAGCCCAGGCGCAGTTCACCGGCGAGCCGGGCGTGAACAAAGGCCTG
>CAZTEZ010000034.1:0-16350 GCA_964611815.1 uncultured Bacteroidia bacterium
CGCTTTTGCTTAATGGTGACCATGGGTTGTTTAGAGGATGGGGTACACTACAGTTACTCAGAACTTGGCTTGAAGAAATGGATGCACTGTTCGAAAGCGCGTTCGAACGCACCGTGCAATTGTATTTCGATTTCCGCTCTTGGCTGGTTGCGCATCTGGAAAATCGGCCGTTTGCGGTGTGTGTGCAGACGAGTTTCCTGGCTCTGCAGCAGGCTGAGCGCGAGGTGAATGTCACGGGTTGAGGGGGGCCAATCAAACGCGAGTGAACGCCTATATTTGTGCTGATGTTCAGCAAATAAGATCTCACGTGCTCCGTTAACATAACCTATGGCCATTGAAGAAGAAAAACTCGAGCGCTTACACGTGTACAACCGTGAAAAGCCTTTTGAAATGCACACGGATTTCAAGCCCGCTGGTGATCAGCCGACGGCCATTCGTCAGTTGGTGGAGGGCATCGAAAACGGCGAGAGCGATCAGGTGCTGCTGGGCGTAACGGGCTCTGGCAAGACCTACACGATGGCGAAGGTCATAGAGCAAACGAATAAGCCGACGCTCATCCTCAGCCATAACAAAACGCTGGCGGCACAACTTTACGCGGAGTTCAAAGAGTTTTTCCCAAACAACCTGGTCGAGTTTTTCATCTCGTATTACGACTATTACCAGCCTGAAGCCTACATCGCGGCGACGGACACGTTCATCGAAAAAGACCTCCAGATCAATGAGGAGATCGAAAAGCTGCGTCTGCGTGCCACCACGGCGCTGTTGAGCGGGCGGAAAGACGTAATCGTGGTCTCCAGTGTATCCTGCATTTACGGTATTGGTAAGCCGGAAGAGTTTGCGGCGCATATTTACCAGATCACCGTTGGCGACCGCATGACTCGCAACAAGTTGCTGCTGAACCTCGTCGAGCAACTCTACTCGCGCAGCGAAACGGACTTCCGACCCGGCACCTTCCGCGTGAAAGGCGATACGGTCGATATCTACCCCGCTTACGATGACCTGGCAGTGCGGGTCGGCTTCTTCGACGATGAAATCGAGTCGATCGAGCTCATCGAACCGCAAACTGCGCGGCGCATCCGCAAAATGGACGAGTACATCCTCTACCCTGCCAACCTGTTCGTGACCTCGAAAGACGCGCTCAACATGGCGATCAATAAGATTCAGGAGGAGATGATGCAGCAGGTGGAGCACTTTGAGAACCAGAACGAGCCGCTGATGGCCAAACGCATTCAGGAGCGCACGGAATACGACTTGGAGATGATGCGCGAGCTCGGCTTCTGCAAGGGTATCGAGAACTACTCGCGTCACCTGACCCACCGACAGCCGGGCTCACGGCCGTATTGCCTCCTCGACTATTTCCCGGACGACTGGATGCTGATGATTGACGAGAGCCACGTGACGGTGCCGCAAATCCGTGCGATGTATGGTGGCGACCGCTCTCGGAAGGTGAGCCTCGTCGAAAACGCCTTCCGTTTGCCATCAGCAATGGACAACCGGCCGCTCAAATTCGAGGAGTTTGAATCGGTACTGAATCAGGTCATCTACGTCAGCGCCACGCCCGGGGATTACGAATTGATGCAAACTGAGGGTCATGTGGTTGAACAGACCGTCCGCCCCACCGGCCTGCTCGACCCGCCCGTGGAGGTGCGGCCACTGCACAACCAAATCGATGATCTGCTGGACGAAATCCAGCAGGTCGTCGACCGGGGCAGCCGCGTGCTCGTCACGACGCTCACAAAGCGGATGAGCGAGGAGCTCTCGCGCTACCTGGCGGATCTGGGCATTCGGGCGCGTTATATCCACAGCGATATCGACTCCATCGAACGCGTCGACATCTTGCGCGACCTCCGGACGGGTGTTTTTGATGTGCTGGTGGGCGTCAACCTCCTGCGAGAGGGCCTCGACTTGCCAGAAGTTGAACTGGTGGCGATTCTGGACGCTGATAAAGAGGGCTTCTTACGCTCGGCGCGCTCGTTCATTCAGATTGCTGGCCGTGCCGCGCGTAATCAGAACGGCTACGTGATCTTATATGCCGACCGCATGACGAAGTCGATGGAGCAGCTGATCGACGAAACTGAACGTCGTCGGGCCAAGCAGATCGCCTTCAACGAGGAGCACGGCATCACCCCCGAGACCATCAAGAAGGCCATTAAACCGACGCTTTACGAAGCGCTGCACCCAGAATCGGCAAGACAGTACGAAGACGGCGAAATCCCAATGGCGGCCGACCCGGTGATGAAGTACATGAGCATCGAGAAAATCGACGATGCCATTCTGGAGGTGAAGCGCAAGATGGAAGCCGCCGCTCAGGAGCTGGATTTCATCCAGGCCGCGAAATACCGCGACGAGATGCTCGCGCTGCAAAAGGTACTCAAATCGCGCAAGGCGATGATGTGAGCACCTGTCACAGTTACGTTGACTTCTGATTATCTCGTGACGACCAGCTTCTCACTCTGGCCTTCTGCACGAACGACATAGACACCAATGGCCAAGCTAGAAACATCGATCGGCTGGCCTGTGACGCCCCCGGCCACCATACGGCCAGACATGTCGTAGACACTGACATCAGCATCCTTGAAGCCGATGACTGTGAACTGATCTGACGCTGGATTAGGTCGCAATTGCAGCACGCCGTTGTCTTCCGGCACCTACACTGCCATCACCATGCTGGTTGAGCTGCGTCCGTCATGGTCGACATTTCGAATGCGGTAATAGTTGGTACCGGAATGAGATTCCGTGTGACGATACGTGTAACCGTTAATCGCACGGTCAGGACTGGGTTCAAGACTGCCAATGGGTTCAAAGCGCATGGCTTGATTGTTTTCCTTACCGATTACATACTCTCCGCGCTCCACAACGTACTCAGACACATTGTGCTGATCATTTACGACCCACGCTAATTCAACGTTGTGTCGTGAATCTGGGTGTTGAATCAGATTCGCATTGGCACTGACCCAATTCACTGGGAGAACGCCTGTAGTGGTTATGTCGTAGTCGCAGTTGTCGCCGGCAAAGCCATCGATCATCAGCAAGTAGTCATCTCCTGGAGTCAGACTTGATGCAGAAAGAGACTGCAGTCCTGTTTGAAATTGATCGCCTTCACAGGCCAACGGGCTACCCGAACAGCTTGGGTAAATCGCCATTTGAATGCCATCACCTGCCGTGCAGTTGTAGATATCAAAGTCGAACGTGACGGTTGAGGCACTAGCTGTAAACGTATACCAGGCGTTGTTTTCTACGCTGCCACAGAAGGACACCATCGGCTCATCTGCCGTATAAGTGGCAGTGGAATTGGTCAAAGTTAAGTTGATTGTATTAATAGCTTCCGGACAACTACAATCGTCGTTATCAGCACAGCTACAGCCTGGGCATCTCAAGGTCGTTTCAATGCAAACCCCACCCGGCTCCGAGCAGCCATTTTCGTCAATCATCACGACCACTTCGCCGTCGGCTGGCGCAGTAAAAGTAACTTCTGCTGGACCGTCTGGCGTGCCACAACCGTCGTCGTCAGAAGCAATACTTGAGGTAGCGCCTAAGTCATCGTAAATGGTAATTTCGACATCGACAGCAGTCGTATTACATGCTGTAAAGGTGTAAGTCTCGCCAGGTGATAAGTTCGTAAGTACCGTGTAATCACCAGAAAAGTTACAGGTTGAGATCGAGACTGATGTGGGGCCAACGCTTGAAGCATCAAAACTGGAAAACGGAAACTGTGTGGTGTTGTCGTTCGGGCAGGGAACGGTGCTAGGCGGTGGTCCGCAAGACCCACATGAGATTTCCAACTCAATACAACCCAAGGCGGGCTCTGCACAGCCATTACCATCAATCATCACTCGAACATCGCCATCGGCAGGGGCTACAAAAGTGACTTCAGCGGGACCATCTACAGTACCACAGCCGTCATCATCTGAGGCAATAGCTGAAGTCGACCCCGCATCGTCAAATACCGTCAGCTCAGTATCATCACCTACATTGTTGCAAGTAGAAATGGTATAGGTTTCCCCAGGTGTCAAATTTTCGATAACAGAATAATCCCCCGCGAACGCACATGTAGTTATATCAGAGGGTGTGCTGCCGACCCCTGAAGCATCAAAATCTGTGGTAGGCCATTGAGTCGTGTTATCATTCGGACAAGGCACCGTTGAGGGCGGAGCCCCACAACTCGTACAACGTATGGTCGATTCAGTACAGGTGGTGTTTGTCGCACAGTTGAATTCATGCACGTACATGCGAACCGAGCCGCTGGCTGGTGCTACAAAAGGGACAATGCTCTGCAACCCACAACCATTGTCGTTTTACGCGATCACGGTGGAACCTGTTGCATCAGTTATGGTCAGTTGAGTGTCATAGGTGTTCCCGCAGAGTGAGATCTCATACGTTTCGCCTGGTGTCAGGTTATTTATCGTGTTATATTCCCCGGCCCAGTTACAATTTGTAATATTTGCAGGAGCGCCACCAACTGCTGAGGCATCAAACGTAATAAAATCAGGTCCCGATGTACACTGTGAGTAACCTAGTTGCACAACACACAATAAGGAGAAGACAAACAGAAAACGCTAAGTAAATAGCTGAAGCATATACGGAGTTTTGCGTAGGTAATAGTCGACAATATTCTGATTTTGTATGCACATACACACGAACAACCCCCACTATTCGATCAATAGTGGAAAACTATCGACGAAAAAAGGTTACCTCAGAAATTATCACGAGGCAAGAAAAAACCCCCACTAACAAAAATGCCAGTGAGGGCGCTACATACTTAACCACTAAGTACAGCTTCCATATCAGCGGACCCGAAGGCGCTGATGCATATTGATGTTACTGTTGTTCAAATTATTCAGGCGCATGAGCTGCTCGACCGTCGTATTGTACTTGCGCGCGATTTTCGCGAGCGTTTCACCGTACTGCACGACGTGGATGCGCGTGTCGCTGTTGCCTTGGAGCTCGCGGCGGGGACTGCCGGTGTCGCGGAAAGCGTCTTGCGGGTCGGCAACTTCAATGGTCTCTTCTTCGAATTCAACTGCCGGCAAGTCGCGCGTTTTCGGGCGGTCGCTGGTGGTGCCAGCTGGCGTTTCATTCACGCCGGGGGCGGGGTCAACTTCCTGCAACTCGTCTTCTTTCACGTAGTTAGGCGAAGCATCGTAATCATCCGGCTGAGCCTGGATGTTGTTGCGCGCCATGTACTTACGCGTCGCATCGATGCCTTCAGGCGTCAGCACCGGCTTGCCGACGTTTTGTGCGCCGAACGGGCGCTTGATGCGGTTCTCACTGATGGTCTGGCCGCCATCAAGGCTGCGCACGATGAACTCCGTCCGGCGGTTGAAGGCGAAGTCGTTGATCGAGTTAGGGTTATCAATCAGCAAGTCCTGCTCGCCATACGACTTGGTCATCAGACGCACCTGGGCGATGTTGTGGCGGTTGATCAGGAACGACGCGACCGAACGTGCGCGCTCAGCTGCCAGACGCTCGTTGTAGGCACGGGTACCAATCGGGCAAGCGTGGCCCGCGAGCTCGATATGAATCTCGGGGTTCTCGACCAACACGCGGGCAATACGCTCAAGATTGGTCTGAGCCGTGGGCGTCAGCTTTTCGCTGTTGTAGGCGAAGTTCACGTTCTCCATCTTGCCGCTCGGGTTGGGCGTGTCCATCACGATGCGTTCGAGCGTGACTTCCACTTCCATCTCATTGCCAATCAGCGTGTTGGGGTCAACTTCTACCGCCGCACCGAAGTAGCCGTTCTTTTTGGCGACAACAGTAAACTCACCAGGGGCTTCCACGCGGATGGCAAACTCGCCGTTGTTCAGCGACTCGTCTTCGCCCACGCGGCCCATCTGATTGTTCATCAGCACGACCTTGGCGTTTTTCAGCAACTCCTTTTTGGTCGCGTTCCAATCGCCGTTGGCTGCATCATAGATTTTCTCGAAAACACGACCACTGACGATGAAGAACTCCGGTTCGGGCGTTTTTTCCTTGTCGCTCTCGGCAATCACCGGCTCTTCTTCCTCCTCGACCAGCTCATCTGGTCCCACGCGGAAGATGTAGTAGATATCGTCTCCGCCCTGACTGCCAGCTCGATTCGAGCTCATGAAACCGCTGTTGCGGTCTTCGTCGAGGATCATGCCGAAATCGTCGGCAGACGAGTTCGCGCCTTTGCGCAGGTTCATCACGTTTGAGAAGCCATCGCCGTCGGGCATGGCCATGAAGACGTCCAGCCCCCCCATGCCGGGATGGAAGTCGCTCGAGAAGTACAGACGGCCATCACTGTGAATATTCGGGAAGACCTCTTCGCCTTGCGTATTGATGACGCTGCCGAGGTTCACCGGGTTGCCGAAGTCTTCGGGACCAGTGATGTCCACGCGGTAGAGGTCGAGCCCGCCGTAACCGCCGGGCCGGTCGGTGGCGAAGTACAACTGCTTGTCGTCGGGAGACACCGCCGGGTGCATGTAATTGTAGCCGTCGAACGTAAAGGGCAGCTGTCGAATGCGACTCATCTCACCGTTACTGAACTCGGCGGTGAAGAGCTTCACGAACATGCCGCTTTTGTTAGCAGCCGGCAGGTCGGGGTTGCCCTCGGCGTCAATGACGCGGGTGAAGTAGATGCGCGTGCCGTCGCTGTTGAACGCCGCTGGGCCATCGTCAAGGTCAGAGTTCAACTTTTTGCTGAACGGCGAAACGCCGTCGAAGTCCTTTTCGTCGCTGCGGTTGGCGGTATAGACATCGCTGAAAGGATCACCGGTTACGGGCGATTTCTTGCCCTCAGCGCCTTCGCGCGAACTGACAAATACGACTTGTCCGTTGTAGAAGGTCGGTGAGTAGTCGTCGCCCTCGCTGTTGAGCACGGTCATATTTTCGGTGCGGTAGATGGGCGCCTGGTCGAGCAGATCCATCGCCAGCTCAGCCGAAAAGGCCATTTTGGGGCCACGGGGATCGTCCGGGCGGGCCTGTGTGAACTTCTCGAACATCGACTTGGCCTCGCCGTATTTCCCGACGTTCTTGAGCACCAGCCCGTAGTTGTACATGTCTTGCGCCCGCAGCAGTCCACGGTCGTCGAGCATGCGGTACCAGTACTCGGCGTCGGAGAAGTTACGGAGACGGCGCTGGGCCTCAGCCAGATAGATCGCCGCCATGGCGATGCTGTCTTTCGTTATGGTTTTCTCGAGGTGCGGTTTCGCCTCGTGGTAATAGCCCTTCTCGTAGAGCTTCTCGCCTTTCTTGAAGGCACGCTGGGCGCTGGCTTCGCCAGTTGGCATCAGCAGCAGGCCGCCGAAGAGCAGGCCCAGAATCGCTGTGTAGATGAGTTGCGTTTTCACGACAATGTGGTTTTTTGGTATGTAGCACTGGCCAATTTAACAGCGCAGCCACAAGACGCAAAGCCACAGCTTATCCACATGCGTGTATTGAAGGGCAAAATGCGCGTTAATAGCGCGCATTGGGGGTTTCGGGGTGTTTAAAAGTATTGGTTTAGAACCAGGATTTACAGGATGTGGGCAGGATTATCAGGATGTTATAGCTACAACTGCTGTTTCATCCTTAGCCGCTGGCGAAGGACCTCCTCGGATGACTGTGCGCCCTAAAGTATGCGTAGCTGAGGAGGTCGCACCATTGTTCAGCAAGAACAGCATCCTGAAAATCCTGTCTCCAATCTTGAAAATCCTGGTTCTCTCTAAAAATACCGCGGCGTCAGTACGCGCGATTCTTGCTTGCCGAGGTGGAAGCCCACCGTAATCTCGTGCGTACCGCTCTGGTAGGGCGAGAGGTCTGACACGACCACATCATACGAGTAGCCGATGCGCAGGCGCTCGTGCGGGAACACACCCGCGAGCACGCTCACGGCGTCTTGGTAGCGGTAGTTGGCACCGACCCAGAAGCGCTCCAGGAAGGTGAAGTTGGTGCTCACATCGAACTGAAACGCCTGATTGACCGGCACATAGCGAACGAAGAACGAGGGCGAAATCACGAAGTCGCGGTTCGTTCGGCTGGTGCGGATGTCGACGCCACCAGTACCCATCAGGTGGCCATCCAGCGTGCTTTCCTCGTCGTTGGCGAACTTAACTGCGAAGGGGGCAAGGTGCACGTAAGACGCACCCAAGTACCATTTGGAGGTGTTAAACATGACGCCCGTCGAGAAATCGGGGGTGAAGGCGCTGTTGTTGGCGTTTTGCAGGTATGGATCCAGCTCGTCGTTAGCACGGATGTTATTGATGTCGATACCGTGATTCAGCACAGCCGCCTGCAAGCCCATCGAGAAAAAGCCGTATTTACCCGGCCCGGTGCGCACCTTGATACGGAAAGCGTAGTTGCCGGCAATGGCCGTTTGGCGGTAGTCGCCCAGCATGTCGTTGATAATCACAAGGCCAGCGCCATGGCGGTTGCCACCAAAGCCTGTGTGAGCACTGACGTTCAGCGTGCGGGGCGCACCTTCGAAACCCACCCATTGGTGGCGGTACATGGCGTTGAAGTCCCACACGCCCTTGCTACCCGCATAAGCGGGGTTGATCGCCAGGCGATTGAACATATACTGCGTGAACACCGACTCCTGCTGGGCATAGCCTTGTGTGGGCATGCTCAGGAACAGCGCTGCCGTCATTAGCAACGCAAATAGCGCGGGCCGCAGCGGCCTATCGACGAATCGTAACATAGCCTTTGTAGTCTTCTCGCGAGTCGTCGCCGAACGCGAGGATGTAATAATACGTACCTGCTGGGGCATCGCCGCCGTCCCAATCGTTCTGATACGGCTGTTCATCGAAAACCTCCAGCCCCCAGCGACTATAAACCGTCAGACGCGCATTGGGATACGCCGACAGGAAGCCCAGTCCGGTGGGGTCTTCAGCAGAGCCGCCGAACACAAACACGTCGTTGCTACCATCGCCATCGGGGGTGATGAGCGTGGGCGGCAGAAACTCCGCAGAGAACGCGTTCGAGAACGGGCCGGGCAGATCAGATGCGTCCACTACCCCATCGCAGTTGGCATCGATGCGCAGGCGTGCCCAGAAAATATAGTTGTTCGGGATGATACCCGGCACGTTGAAAGACCAGGCACTGTCAAGCAGCGTGGTGGTGCCGATGAGATTCTGTTGAGAGCCCTCGAAAATCAGCACCTCAGTGCCGTTGAAGTAATCCGCACGACCGCTCAACTGACTGCCTTCCAGGAGCGTAATGGTGGGCGCTGGTACACTGGCGCTACTGGCCACGGTCAGGGTGTCCGAAAGATAGGTGCAGCCATTCAGGCTGATCTGTGCGCTGTACGTCCCGACCGTATCGACCTGTATGTTGGGCGACTGCGAAGCGCGAATCGCACCGTTCGACCAGAGCACGGCGTCGTCACCGGCAGGATCGACGGTGAGCACGACGTTGTCTTCGAAGCAGCTGAAAATGTCGGTCACGCCTTCCGGCACGGTGCTCACCACCGGGTTGGGCGAATTAGGCACCAGCAAATTACGCTCGATGGGGTCGACTTCGCATCCGTTGGCGGCCCTGAAGCGAAGCAGTATCGGGTAGATGCCCGGACCCAGTTCGGGTGCGTTAATTGAAGTAATCGTGTCGGTGTTGTAGACGTAAAAGACGGTATCCAAGCCCGGTGCGGCGCTCAGGCCCCAGAATGCAAGTGCTTGTGGCAGAACGGGCAATGTCAGCGTATCTTCTGCGCAAAGCAGCACAGCATCGCTGTTGATGGTGGTTACCGTCGGTGCGCTTGCCGGCGCAAACGCGACGGTGTTCGAACGCAGGTTACACACCCCTACCCCGGCCTGAAGCTGGTAGCTGCCTGCAGCGGCGGCGGTGTATTGGGGCTGGTCCGCACCTGGAACTGGCACATCATTTTGCCACCACTGAAAGCTGTCGAACAGCGCAGGGTCTTCGTTGAGAGCCAACTCAGCCGTTTGCGGACAGAGTGAATCCGGCAAAGAAAGAGAAATCGTCGGCGGGTCAATATTCGGAATGGTGGCGATCGTCGGTGAGATGCGCGCAGTGTCGCCGCTGGCTGCCACCACCCGAACGCGGTAGCCCGTGCCGGGTGCCGTCGTCAGTGGAATTTGCGATTGAAGCGTACCGCCTGAAGTGCCGGCCGTGTACGTGCCGGTGCCGATGGTATCGGCGTTCGTGAAATCGCCCGTTGCGTCGGATAGTAGGACCACCAAGCCGGTATCAGTCGTGATGACACCCGGGTTGATGCTATAGTCCACGTTAAAAACCTCACTCAGGCAGAATGTGTCTTTGGGTAGCGCTTCTGTCACGAAACTGGTGTCGCGGCGCAGCCCGATCACCACGATGTCATCCACCGAAAAACCGGGCAACTGTCCAATGCCGTCGTTGTTGTTTTGCCACCAGAAACAGATGCGCAGATCAGACACCCCCGCACAGCTGTCTGGGAGGGTATATTTGGCGAGCACAAAGCGGTTGGGCTCGTTGCAGATTTGATACTCCAATCCGGGCGCAGGCGTGGCGGCCCCTCCGACCAAATCCCCACCGTTGGGTATGGCGTAGGTCCAGTAGTCGTCGGGCTGGGTGGCGCCAGAACCGTTTGGAAGTGGCGCCGGTGGTGCGGTCGCGTTGATGCTGTAGCGTAGCGCGCCGAAGTCATTATCGACCTGGCCACCCACTTTCACCCAAAAACGCACCAGAATTTGCTCGTAATCTTGTGTATTGAGGCTCGGACCATAAAAACCTACACTCGATGTCGCCGACTGCCCAGCCGGTGCCTGACGGTGGTAGCCGTTGGCGGTGTAGTTCTGATCGGTAAACTGCGCCGTCACAAGGTGTGCGCCGTGTTCACCATCGGGGGTGCGGTTGGCCCAGAGGATGCCGGTCGTGGTGTCGGTGCCATCAAAACGGCGAAAAACATCATTGAAACCCGCATTCACGCCACTACGGCCGTTGACGGCCCACAGGTTCTGGTAGCTATCCGACCGATTGTTGTACTGTTGGAAGCCATAGAGGCTGTCCACGCCAGGCTCCAGCACGATGATGGGCGGGCCCGTGGGTTGGCGATAGAAGCCGGTGCCGTCCCAGTTTTGCAACAGGAGCGTATCGGCAACGAGTGTCTGCGCAGCGAGTTGGGAGCAACTGAGCAGCAAAGCGAGCAGTATGAGCAGGGGTCGGAGCATGGCAGAAAAACTGTGGCAATTTAGCAAACTGTGGGCGTATCCCCCACCCCTGCCGAGTTAAACTGCCAACACGCTGATGGTCGACACTTAACGGGTATGTCAGGTCAAACCTAGAAGGCCGTCAGATGGCCTTTTCGTAGCCCATTTGTTGCAGGTCGCGGTCGGAGAGACGCCAGTCTTCCGTGACTTTCACCTGCAGTTGCAGGAAGACCTTCTTGTCGAGCAGGCGCTCGACATGCTGGCGTGCGGCCGTGCCGATGGTTTTGAGCATCGAACCACCTTTGCCAATCATGATGCCTTTTTGCGATTTGCGCTCAACGTGCACGTCCACCGAGATGCGGATCAGGTGATCGAGCTCCTCGAAGTGCGTCACGACGACTTCCGTGCTGTATGGAATCTCCTGCCGCAAGTTCAGGAAAATCTGCTGGCGCACAGCTTCTGCGACGAAAAATGCCTCAGGGCGATCGCTGAGCTGGTATTTCGGGAAGAAGGGTGGCGATTGTGGCACGTGACTCAAGATCATATCGATCATGCCGTCAACGTTGACGCGCTCTTGGGCCGAGATCACGAGCTCATCAACAGGGTTCAGATACGCCTTTACTTCATCCAAACGGGCATGCACCTGGTCGGGTTCATACGCATCCATCTTGTTCACAATCAGCATGATGGGCGCTTTAACGCGGTCGAGCATTTTGCGCAGCTCATCTTCGCGGTAGCGCTCTTCTGGCGCAACCATCAAGAGCACGAGGTCGGCGGAGTCGAGCGCGCTCTCCACATAACTCATCATGAAGTTGTGCAGGTTGTAGCGCGGTTTGATCACCCCAGGCGTATCCACGAAAACCAACTGATAATCAGGCGAATTGCGAATGCCCAAAATCTGCTGGCGCGTGGTGCTGGCTTTGGCAGTCACGGCTGCCAACTGGCGGTTCAGCAGTGCGTTTAGCAGCGTACTTTTGCCGACGTTGGGCTTGCCTACAATACTGATGAAGCCCGCTTTGTGCTCAGGATCAACGTTTTCGATGAGCGGATCGGCTTCGGCAGATGTGTTTGGACGCGTGTGCATGTCAGAAGGTGTTAGAGGTGTTGGGACAAGGCCGCAAGGGCGCAAAACTAGGATGAATACGCAGGATTCGAAATGGAATGACCACCTACTTTTTAAGTCATCAGCGTAAAACGCGGCTACTCCGTTTCGACCACCTGAAGTTCAGCCTAATTGGCTTGCGGAATACACTCACAAATATGCAAATAATTTCTGTATTTAATGTAATTACTTATACCAAAATAATTACCGAGTGTAGATACCTAAGTGTATTACGGAAGTAACATATGGCGAAGGTTGCTAGTAAAAACTGTAAATTTGCCAACTGCTATCCGCGCTTATGAACCAGCCCGTCATTTCAGTCATCACCGTCGTGCTCAACGCCAAACGCGATTTTGAGCAGACCGCCGAAAGCGTGCGCGCCCAAACCTACCCTCACCTCGAGTGGGTGGTCGTTGACGGCGTCTCGAATGACGGCACGCTGGAGGCCATTGACGCGAACAGCGATATCATTGGGCAGTTCGTCTCTGAGCGCGACAAGGGGTTCTACGATGCTATGAACAAGGGTCTGCGGCTGGCCACCGGCGAGTACGTCGTTTACATCAACGCCGGCGATGAGCTCTATGCGCCCGAGACGCTCGAAAAAGTCGTCGCCGAACACGGCGCTGAGCCAGATGTCTACTATGGCGACACGGTGCTGACCGATGCTTCGCAAGACTACGCCGTCATCGGCCCGCGCGACCACAAGCTGCTCCCCCCCAGCCTGACGTACAGGAACTTTCGCTACGGTTCGGTGGTGTGCCACCAGTCGTTTATCGCGCGGCGTTCGCTATGCCCAGAATACGACCTGAACTACCCTGGAAGCGCAGATATCGACTGGAGCATCAAGGTGCTCAAACGTGCAAAGCGCATCCACAACACCGGGCTGATTATCAGTAAATACCTCGTCGGTGGGCTGAGCCACAAACACCGCTGGCGCTATATGAAGGAGCGCTTCTGGATCGGCGTTCAGCATTACGGTTTCTTGCGTACCGTTTGGGACAACACCGTGATGGTCGCGGCGCACTTGGTAGGTAAGAAGCTGTAGATTGAACCAGGATTTTCAAGTAAGTTCAAATGCTGAGTATGCAGCTCAAAGACTACCAACTTGATATTAACCTGCCCCAAGCTATTGTAGGTCCTTCGGGCTTCGCCCTCAGGATGTAAACGTTTTATTTGATGCCTGTAACTGCCTAGCAGTAATCCTGAAAATCCTTCTTAATCCCGCAAATCCGGGTTCTCACCTTTGTTTCAAGCGCACGCGAATGCGCATGCCATCGACGCTGCGCCCGCCGGTCTTGAAGACCTCCTTTTTGATCGCCGCCTGAATGCGCTGCGTCATTACCGGCATACGGCCAAAGGCTTTATCGACGCTCACGCGGGTTACGCGCCCCGATCCGTTGATCCAGACTTTGAAGATCAGCGTACCCTCTTCCGGCACATCGTATTTGACATCGAGGTTGCCCAGGCCGATGTCATAGATGCCATCAGCACCCATTTGCCCGCCGCCATCGGCTAGCTCGGCATTGGGGCTGCCCGCGTTGCCAGGCGTGTCGCTGTCGCCGTCATTGGCGCCCCCGCCGTCGAAGCGCAGCGGGTTGTCGACTTTATCCGTGGGCTCTGCCGCCGGTGCATCCGACGGGTTGTCGCTGCTGGGTACGGATACATCTGACTGATCGGTCGTAATCACCTCTTCTGTTTTCGGCTGGGGTTGGGTTTCGGATTTTGTTTCGGTCTTTGGCTTTGGGTTTTCTGACACCGGGTCTTTCGTGTTCGCCTCGGCCATGCCCTCGTTCATATCGCCAAAATCCATGCTGCCGGCTACGGTATACTGAATCTCATCCTGAGGCGGGATGGTATCGCGCGCCACCACAATGAACAGCAGCACAAGCAAAAGCAGTACCGTCAGCACCGCCGTAGCAATCACCGAATTGCGGCGGGCTTTCTTCTCTTGCTGTTCGATATGGGCTTCGTAGCTGGTCATCTAAGGGTTGGGACTCTGGCGGTTGTAAGTGGGTGATTCAGGTGTACTAACGAGTAAAATGCAAAAGCCGTGCCTAGTTATTACTGCAATTCAAGATTACTAATTAGGGCTTTTTAGTAGCGATAACCACAGCGCCGCCAAATTTGGCCGTGGGCGATAGTACGACCATACTAGACTCATACGTGACCTTCTTATCGACCCGCAAAGTGATGACATCGTTCTCTTTGTTGTCGTCTTCCAACACCGCCTGAATGCGGTTCGGGATGTCGCCCTTATCGACGCGCTCGCTGTTCCAGAAGTACTGATCTTCGGCGGTGATGGTCACGGTGTTACCGCCATCGCTGGGCTTGTTAGATTCGCTCTTCGGGTAGTCGATTTTCACGCCCGACTGGTTCACGAAAGTGGAAGTGACCATGAAGAAAATCAGCAGCAGAAAGACAATGTCTGAGATGGAAGCCAGACTGAATTCGGCGGAAGGTTTGTGGCGCTGACGGATGGCCATAGTGGTCGATAGCTTGGGTTAGTACGCTTGATCTAAGTCGTGGTCTGTGGCCGCGTTTATTTCGCTGGCTCTTGTAACAGGTCGATGAATTCAGTTGTGGTGACTTCCATTTTGTAGATGACACTGCCGATCATGCTGGTGAGGATATTGTAGCCGAAGTAGGCCGGAATACCCACAATGAGACCGACGGCCGTGGTGATCATCGCCTGGTAAATGCCCTCGGCGAGGGCGCTGGGGTTGACGTTACCCTGTAGCTCGGCGATTTTCATGAAGGCGAGAATCATCCCCGAGACCGTCCCCAGGAAGCCGATCATCGGTGCCGCACCAGCGATAGTCGCCAGCAGCGCGGTGCGCTTTTCGAGGCGCGAGACTTCGAGCTTGCCTTCGTTTTCGATGGCCGCTGCGATGTCCGGCAGCGGATTGCCCAGACGCGTGAGGCCTTTTTCGAGCATACGCGCAAAAGCGGTGTTTTTGGACTGGCAGGCGGTGATGGCGGCTCGAATATCACCCGCTCGCACACTGGCCTGCACTTGGTTGAATAGATCACTCGGGTCGCGGTTGACCTTGCGAATGAGCTGGTAGCGTTCGATGAAAATGTAGATCGCCAGTACCAGAAGCAGCACCAGCGGGATCATCCACCAGCCGCCATAGGCGACGAGGTCGAACAGCGTGACTTCTACGATTTCGTTGGACTCTTCTGCGGCAACGGCGGCGGTATCGCCACCGACAACAACGGATTGCAAAAACAGAGACATCTGCGCGTGGGCTTGATTAAAGTGGAGTGGTTTGTCAGGTACAGCCGCCGCTAGACAAGCATCAACTGCACGCCCACAAGTATAAACGCAGAATTGCTTGCCAACTTATGCATCAGTCGAAAAGCTTACACATCCCCCCGAGCGGACTGGCCTGGAAGCGGACAGTGAATGTGGAAAGCTGCGACGCTCACCAAAACAAAACGCCCGAGCGGGTCGGGCGTTTGTGATTCAAACAGCAAGGACGTCGATCAATCCTCAATACAGTTGTACTGAATATTGTTCGCGTTTCACTCGGCTTTGCGGTCGTCGAGCTCGTCATCGCAGAGCTCGCGCTCAACGGTGCCAGAGCCTTCTGGGTATGTGCAGTATTCGCAGTTCTTGCAAGCCATTGTGGTCAAAGCGCCTGTCAAAAGGAGTGCAAACAAAAGGTGTTTCATGTGTTGTAATTAATAGTTACACCAAACTTAATAGAAGTATTACTATCATAAAACAGAGTGTAGCTATTTTTTCAAGTGTCGGTTAAGGCCTGCACACGACCAGCGGCTCACTTACAGTCTACAAGCATATTCGTGTCTCTCACCCCCATCTGTTCAAGATCAACCAACTCTTGCCCAAAGAATGCGGTTGGCGCATCCAAGAATGAATCTGGCTGCGACTAGTTAGTTACAATCGACGTTCGTTTCGATGTACTGCGTATACAGGAACGGAATTGAGAGCCCCACAGCTGTGCCGTCGCTGGCCTTGATCTCGTCCAAGTCATCGCCACAATATTCGTCCGTACTGGTGGTGTTCGTGTCAAATTCGACTCCGAACTCCGAGGGGTCAAACGTGGGATCTTGCACTTCGAGGTAGAGGCGGGTCTGAATGGTGCAGTCTGTAGTGTACCCCATCGTCTAAACAACCCACGGTCACCATTAAGCAAAAGCGCG
>CAZTEZ010000035.1:0-16021 GCA_964611815.1 uncultured Bacteroidia bacterium
GCACCCCGACGTGTTCAACATCCTGCTCCAGGTGCTCGACGACGGTATCCTTACCGACGGCCTCGGCCGCAAGGTGGACTTCCGCAACACGATCATCATCATGACCTCGAACGTGGGCGTGAAGGAGCTGAAAGATTTTGGCGGTGGCGTTGGTTTCAACACCCAGGCCAGCCAGGAGCAGAGCTACGAAAACATGCGCAGCACGCTCGAAGGTGCGCTTCGCAAGGTTTTCCGCCCCGAGTTCTTGAACCGTATTGACGATGTGATCATCTTCAATTCGCTCGACAAAGACGACATCCGTCGCATTGTCGACCTCGCCTTCAACCGCGTACACAAGCGCGTGGCCGATCTCAAGTTCAAGCTTGAGTTTACGGATGCAGTGAAGGAGTTCATTGCCGAGAAGGGCTTTGACGAAGAGTATGGTGCGCGCCCATTGAATCGCGCGATTCAGAAATACATCGAAGACCCGGTCGCTGACGAATTGCTGCACATGGATCCCGAGGGCCTCGATGTCATCAAAATCGACATGCGTGAGGATGGCGAGGGCATCAAGATGGAGCCACTGCACAAGAAAACCGCAGAGAAGACCGAGTCTTCCAGCAGTTCGAAAGACTGATCATGACACGAAATTTCATGCAAAGCCGTTTACTGATTATGCACTCGCTCATTGGTAAACGGCTTTTTTTGTGTTTGCTCGGCTGCTTTATGGCTGGGCAGGCGCAGGCGCAATTTTGGACCGGCCTGAAGTTCGGCACCACCTTCTATCAGCCCAAAACGGAGTTTGCGCAGGACTTCCCGCGTGCCGGGCTGGAGCTGGGCGTAACCACAAAGTTTCACATCAAACAAAGCGGCTGGCGGATGATGCCAGAGTTTGGCTTTTTCATGGGCAACGCGAATGTGGTGCTCAACCCGGTGTCGCTCGACGGCGCGTATTACGGCATCGACCCCGCGCTCGTCACGCAGTCTAACTTATTGATGCACAACCTGCAATTCGGACTGTACGCAGAAAAAGCTTTGGGCGAAAAAGAGGTGTTTACGGTCTTTTTCGGCCCAGAGGTCTTTAACAATCTCGGCCAAACACACGTTATTCGCTACATGGTGCCTGGCGGTGGCGATGAACCCATTCAGGAAACCTTCAGTGGTGACATCGCTGGTGTACCCGATTGGTACTTCAACTTCCGCTATGGCGCGGCCTTTCGCGTTGCACCCCAAGCAAGTACGATCTGGCAGGTGTACGTCTCACTCATCCATCAGGCTGATGTACAGCCCTGGTGGCCCGCCGGTGCCGTTATCGGCTTAAAGGGCTATTTCCCCGCCCTCTTCCGGCGCTAAATCCGCAGGTTTTTCGTCTGGTTCAGCAGGCCGGGTCATCCAGGCTTGCTCACGAATAACTTCGGGTGCATCGTCATCCTCAGTATCATAGCCCTCTACTTCCAGCTCTTTAGTACCCTGGTAACTGAAGCCGTCCTCCTGAAATTTGAACTTGAAACAGGCCATGACTTATGTCAATCAAGTAGGTCGAGTACACCGTCAAAATACGCTCGCCAGCCCTGCCATTCGCCAAAATCAGACAGAATTTCGTTGTGCAGCAGCCAGCAAAATTTGCCGCCGTGTTTTTTTATCTGCTCAATTATCTGCTGCACCTCGGCAACTGACTGCTCAGGTGACTGCTGGTTGTAGGTCAGGTGCGTGCGGTCCATCGCATGCGTCGGGTGCAGCATGAGGGGCGTTTGCACCTCAGCGTCAAGATCATACCACGGAAAAGGCACGCACATGCCATGCAAAAAGCCGTTTGCATGCGGCGCGAGCGTCGTGTACTCTCTGTGAATGCCCAGTTCAACTGCCGTTCTGTAAGTCTCCGGTAGCCTGAACATCACGTAGTGCATCCTTGCTGCACGAACCTCGCTTGTGGAAATGCCCTGAAGCGCCTCCAACTGCTGCTGGTATTGCTGCAGTTGCAAGCCCGTGCCGTATGACGGATGGATGCCGATTCTCGTACCTGCCTTTTCGTATGAAGCGACAAGCTGCTGCACCTCGGGTTGGTCGCTACGAAAGCGATTATCGTAGTTACTTGTGCCATTGAGCAAAAAGAAAACGGTGGTGTCGAAATTCGCCAGCCGACGCCGCAGCTCAACGTGCGTGTCGTTTGGATCGTTGCGTTTGCCACTCAACACCTGCCAGCGGGTGCGAAATTCAGCTTTGTCGCTGATATTGCGTAGTAACCCACCGACCTGCACCCAGTTCTGCTTGTTCAGATACCGCCAGGGCTGGTCAATGTCCAATGTAACTTCGGCTGAAAAGTCCCGCTTAGATCGTTTGAGTTGCGGGTAGTGTCTGCTCAACCATCGCCAGACGCACTCCGCAATTTCATGCACCACCGGCCGCTGATGAAGTCCATTCGCGTAGGGATAGAGCTGTTTGAAATCATACCGCCCGTGAGTATCGACCGGCACTGAAAGCTCATACAACTGCGGTATAGTCAACGCGTAAAAGGCTGCAATCAGCGGGTCGAAGCTCAGCTCATCTGGCGCAAGTGCGGCATCAAAGGCTGACGCAGAGGAGAGCACGTCTGGTAGTGCCGGTAAGTCCTCATTCGACAAAACACCTGCGAATGGTAAAGCCGGAGAGCGCGTTTCGTTGCCGTAAAACACCACCGGGAGGTTCTGGTCAAAGCCACCGTACGTTTCTAACACGGTTAACTCCAGACCGAGCACCTGCTCGAACAGCATGTGCGCAGCGTAACGCAGCCGGCTGTTGACCGACGAACACACCAGCTGAAGACGCATATTACTCAGCCTCAGGCATTATCGTCCGACTCCTCAACATCCGCGTCATCAGAACTGTCGGTTTTGATTGCCAGATCTGCTTCGCGCTTGTAGTCCCGGAAGCGAAGTGCTACTATTGCAAGCACACCACCAACCAGCAATAGTGAGCAAATCAGGGAAATAGTAGAAGCCGTTTCGATGACTTCGGGCTCGAATTTCATCACGATCTCGTGCTCACCTGCTGTTACGATTAAGCCACGTAATACGAAGTTGGTGTGCAGAATTTCTGCAGGCTTACCGTCAATGTAAGCGTTCCAACCGTTGGGGTGGTAAATCTCGCTGAAAACAACAAATCGCTGTTTGTCAGACTTATAGTTGTATTTCAAGACATCGTTGGAGTAAAACGTCAGCTTAATCTGCTCGTTCAGTCCAATGGAGTCTTTTGCATACGACTTCAATTTGTCCTTTTGCTTGGCCTCAATGATAGCGGTCTTCGCGGTGTTAATGTCGTGCAACTTCATCAGCGCAGAGTCTGGTGAGTCGACGACTTTGACCTCACGCACCATCCAGGCGGGGCCCAGGTTCTGCTTATTGAGGTAAATCGCCTCAGGTCCAGCCACACGCACTAACTGATACTGCGGAATCCG
The DNA here is from genome assembly GCA_964611815.1 of uncultured Bacteroidia bacterium. Classification (GTDB taxonomy): domain Bacteria; phylum Bacteroidota; class Bacteroidia; order J057; family CAZTEZ01; genus CAZTEZ01. Next base: position 3,413 of record CAZTEZ010000035.1, read on the forward strand.
CAATTGATTAGCAAACTGCGCCTGCGTCAGCATGTATTTCATATTCAGCATGTTGGCCACCTGAGGTGTGATGTCGTAGGGCGTGATGCCACCTTGTTGTTTGATGCCGTAGTAGCGTCGCTTATTGTTCGGGTTCAACAGGTGAATATCCGCCAGCTGCTGGTAACGCTTGATTTTCGCAGCGCTATAACCGCCGATGCTACGCAGATACCATGACGACATGGCATCGTTAAACGGGTTCCGTGTCATTGGGAACACCCGAAAATGAACGTCTTGTTTCTGATACTCAGGGGCGATGACCTGATCAGCCGGGTAGCCGGCGAATTCCTGCTGAAAAGAGGCCTGCGACACAAAGTCATCATGACTGAGGTAGCGCCAGTTGATGGCAAACATGTCGAACGCGACGACCGCGGCCACTGCAATACTGACCGTAAGCGTATCTTTTAGGCGCTGTTGCACATATGCCCAAAACAGGCCTGCCACAATCAGAATGAGCACCAGACTTCGCAGTGCGCTCGTCTGCACCAGACTCTCGCGCTCGGCAGCAATCGCAGCAAAATATTGCCCCAACTGTGGGCTTTGGCTCATTTGCGCCGTTTCCTGTGGCAGTAGAAACGAGCTATGAAATACGCCCGGTGCCAGTGCAATGATGAGCGACAAACCAGCGGTTAGCCCGGCACCAATATAAATCGCGAGTAACTTTTCCTTTCGTGTGTGCTCGCTATTGAACAACTCCCGCGCACCCATGAATGCCAACCAAGGCACAGCCATCGCGACTATCACCAACACCGACCCGGGTACCCTGAAGCGGTTGTAGAGCGGCAGGTTGAAGAAGAACAGATCGCTGATTTTGTAGCTACTGGCTGGGGACGCGTCAATCAGCCCAAGCAACAGAATGCCCACTCCCAAGAGCGCCAAGCCATAAACGGGCGGTCGCAGGCGATCTTCCAAGCGTTTGTAAGTGAACATAAACACCAGTGGCAAGGCCAAGACCAGTCCGGCCTCAAGCAAACTGTAGCTGTTGCGCCCCAAACTGAGCATCAGCCCAAGCAAAACCGCATATAACAAGCCGTATTTTGAGCCGGATCGCACGAGAATTAATCCAACCACAAAAAGGAAGATAACCACCGCGCCGATGTAAAACGGTCCGGCCTGATTGCCCTGCGCGCCAAAGTTGCTACGCCACATGCCGCCAGTTTGCTGCACAATCTGGTTCGCAACACCCGGCCCAAGCTGCTCGTAAACCGCATGGTCCTTGTCGAACTTCCTTGCAGGAGGCCCACCATAAAAATCGGGTACTAGCAACGTGAACAACTCCAGGCGGTTGTTCGACCATTGATAGGCGTAGCTGGTGTCCAAACCGGCTTCCTTTACCTGTTTCACGGGCTCCTGCACGTCGCCTCTCAAGACTTTGGTGCTCGTCGACAATTCGCTTGGGCCACGATAGGAAAGTGGCGTATAATCCTGAAGCGGCATGATAATGATAGCTGCAGAACCCAAGCCGACCAGCGAACCCAAAAGCAACGCCCCGGAGGCAATGGCAAATGATTTGAGAGCCTTTTCTTTGAACGCTTGAATCGCACGATGCACGACATAGAAAAACACTACAAACAGCATGTAGTAGATCATCTGCACGTGCTGCACGTTGAACATCAATGCCATAAAAATGCCCACCAGCACCGCACCGACCAGATATTGTCGTTCATACGCCCGAACAATACCCAAAAACACGCCTGGCACCATCATCAGGTTGATATATTTTACGTTATGGCCAGCGTTGACGATCACGAGATTATAATTCATGAAGCAGAACGCGACGGCTCCCGCTACCGCCAGCGCATGTGGGACTCGAAAATGCCGCAGCAGCAAAAAGCTCATGATCATTCCCAGAATTGCGGAGCCAACCGGAAAAGGTAGAATATCACTGAAAATCGGCCATGCTTTGCCGACTATGCTGCCCTTGCGATCGCCACCCATAAATGGGTAGGTAGGCATGCCACTAAACATTGAACCCGACCAATAGGGCTGCTCTCCCTCTGCCTTCCATTCATCTTGAGCAGACTTTCGCATCGCACGGGCCGAGACATCGTCGTGCCCGGTCAGGCTTTTGCCTTGCATCGCGGGCAAAAAGTAGATGATCGGCAGCAGAATCAAAACCGCCAGCGAAACCAGTGTTGGCGTGTTGGGCAGTCGTATAAAAGCAGGTTTGTTGGCCATGAGCGTGGGGGCAACAGTGAGCAGAATGTTTGTCGCTAATATACGATATGCGTTGTGGGCTAGGACGTCAGGCCCTTGCTTTCGTACGGCTTGGGGTCATTTTAAGGCGTGCGGACGTCATTGGTGGGTCAGCGCGGCGCGGGTAAGTGCAGTGTAATACGCGCTGCGACCTGCCAAACCTCCATAATCTGGTTGACAGGCACTTCCATAGGCGGGTAAAAGTCGTTGTCAGAAATCAGCTCCAGTGTACCACGCGTATTACTATGGTTGCGCAAGCGCTTGATGAATACGTCGTCCTTCATTACGACGACAAACAGCTCTAGCTCACGCAGCCAACGCCAATCCTGGACGTATTTGCAGACGACCGTATCGCTGCCGAAGAGTGTGGGCTCCATCGAGTCGCCGTCGACTTCAAAAGCACGAAATGTCCCGCTTAGAAAGCGGCTGTCGGGGAGGCTGAAGCTGGGCAGCTCGGACATGAACGTTGGCTCAACGCGCTGTTCAGCATAGCCGGCCTGAGCCTTGACCGGCACCAACACGATGTTGGGCTCGTTCTGCGTATCGACAGTGATCGGCAAAATGCGCTCACGCTCTCCAGTTATTCGTTGGCTACTAATCTCCTGCAAACGCACCACTTGCGAGCTCGCCTGCACCGCTTCACGGCCCTCGGCCTCCACACCTGAATGCAACCACCCTGCGGAGACTTTAAAGGTATCGACAATCGCGTCAAAGACATTACGGCTTACCTGGCGTTTGCCTTTTTCGATACTCGAGATGTACGCCTGCGAGACGCCGAGGCGATCAGCAAACTCTTTCTGCGTCAATTTGGCCTCTTTTCTAACGTGAATAATACGGTCGTAAATGCTGCTCATAGATGTACGGTATTGAGTGACTTACAGGCTGCAGTGCGGTGCTAGGGGCGGTTTTGAAGTTGCCGACAAGTGATTACAACAAAGGTAATAAAAATTGTTGATAAATCACCCTTTGTTATTTTAATTTTTTTTGTGATATTTGAAGTGTAATAACAACCACAAACCTAAACATTATTACAATGAACATCAACACTGCCCCCATCAAACCGCGTTTCGATTTTTCGTTGCTGCAAGCCGCCAAGGAACAGCGCCAGACGCAGCAATATGCTCAAATGACGCTGACTCACCTGAAGAATACTAATCTCTACTTTGTTCATTATCAGGACAAAAACCAGGGCCTATCGTTTAAGCGCTTCATTTCAAAAGAAGAGTACGAGCAGCGCGCGGCAGATTTCGAAATAGCAATTTCCAACCACCGCATGGAATATTACACACGCCTCGTGTGATATAACACCATATAATACTAACACACCACAGTCATGAAACTCCAACGCAACGGCATGCCTATGCGCGAGCCAGAAACGCTTGCCGTGGGCGACATCGTAAAAGTCAATTGCTACCGTGCACGCATTGAGCGCGTCATCGGCAGCCTGCGAAGCGAAGACCGTTTTCGCGGTCACGAACACAGAGTCGGCTTGCTGAATCCGGTCTATGAAGTACGCCTGGATTTCAGCAAGAAGTACAACTGGAACGACAAGCGCGTCTACATCCCGGAGGGGTGCAACCGCTTGAAACTCTTTCAAGATGAGTTTGAAGTCGTTAGGCGCGAAAGCGAGCGGGTGGCAGCCTAAGCTGACAACTCCTCTCGAATGGCAGCCAGTGCGTCGGGCAAGCCGGCCGGGTTTTTTCCGCCAGCGCTGGCAAAGTTCGGCTTACCACCGCCCCCGCCTTTGATGTGTTGCGCTGCGGCCTTCACGAGCGCACCCGCTTTGTAGCGATCAGTCAACGCGTCGTCAACGGCGATGTTCAGTAAGACCTTACCGTCAACGTCTGCACCAAGTGCGATGACGCTATTTTCAACTTGTTTTTGCAACTCAAACACTAGCGTTTTCAGCTCCTCGGCTGAGATGACCTCCACTTGCTGGCAGATGGCATTCACATCACCAATCGCCTGAACGCTGTCCAGTAATTGCTGACGCTGACCCTTCAGTAGCTCAGCGCGTGCAGACTTTAGTTCTTTCTCAAGTTGTTTGTTCTGAGTTTGCAGATGCGCGATTGCTTTCGTGAGCTCTTTCGGCTGTTTGAGTTGAGCATAGACCTCATCCAGCAACTGTAAGTGCTCGTCGACATAGCTGAAAGCTGCTTCGCCCGTCACGGCTTCGATACGACGGATGCCGGAGGCGATCGAGCCCTCGCTGACGATGCGGAAGTAGCGAATTTCGAGCGTGTTCGTCACGTGAATACCGCCACAGAGCTCGGTGGAATATGCCGGGTCGAATTGCACGACACGCACCGTCTCGCCATACTTCTCGCCGAAAAGCGCCATTGCACCCATAGCTTTCGCCTCTTCAATGGGCATGCAGCCCTGGATTTGAGCCGGGATGGCAGCAGTAATTCGCTCGTTAACCCGGTTTTCCACGCGTTTGGTTTCCTCGTCAGTCATCCCCTGGAAGTGTGAAAAGTCAAAACGCAAATAGTCTGGGCCCACCAACGAACCACGCTGCTCAACGTGCTCGCCCAGCACCTCGCGCAGGGCGGCGTGCAACAGGTGCGTAGCGCTGTGGTTCGCACGGATTTTGTTGCGACGCGCAACGTCAATCTCGGCATGCCAGCTGCCGGTAGGATCCTTTGGAAGCTTATCGCAAGTGTGAACGATGAGGTCGTTCTCGTATTTCGTGTCCAGAATGCGAATGATCTCCTCGCCTTTGGTCAACCGACCGGTGTCGCCAACCTGGCCGCCGCTTTCGGCATAAAACGGCGTGGTTTCCAGCACGAGCTGATAACTCTTGCCCTTTTTGGTGGTCTGCTCGCGAAACTGCAGGATTTCCGTAAACGCCTCAGTTTGGTCGTAGCCGACGAAAGCGACACCATCTTTGTTGATGCGAAGCACAGTCCAGTCGCCAGTCTCGACGCTTTGCGCTGCACGCGAGCGTTCGCGCTGGGCTTTCAGGCCGGCTTCAAACCCAGCTAAGTCGACCGACCAGACCTGTTCGCGTGCCATCACTTGTGTCAGGTCGACCGGGAAGCCGAAGGTGTCGTACAGCTCAAACGCGAAATCGCCGTCGATGACTTTGTCTGATTTGTCGGCATGCTCAGCGATATACTCCTCGAACCGCTTCAGGCCCTGCTCCAATGTGCGCAGGAAGCTCTTTTCCTCTTGCTCGATGCTGCTGCGCACCAGATCATACTGCTCTGCCAGGCTCGGGAACACGTCTTCGAACTGGCGTTTCAGGATGTCGATCAGCTCGAACAGGAATGGTGATTTTGCGTCAAAGTACTGGTAGCCAAAGCGCGAGGCGCGGCGAATGATGCGCCGAATGACGTAACCCGCGCCGTTGTTACTGGGCAACTGACCATCGGCAATCGCAAAAGCCGCCGCGCGAATGTGGTCAACCGCCACGCGAATAGCGACATCCACCATCTTTTCGCCAGCGCCGTATTGCACACCGAACTTCTGCTCCAAGTGCGCCATCAGTGGCTTGAAAAGATCCGTGTCGTAAGTCGAGGTCACGCCCTGCAGCACCAGCGCGAGGCGCTCGAGGCCCATGCCGGTGTCGATACTTTTCAGCGGCAGCTCAGTGAGCTTACCGTCAGCTTTGCGGTCAAACTGGATGAAAACGAGGTTCCAGATCTCGATCACATCATCGCGATCGGCGTTCACCAGCTCGGCGCCGGGCGATTTGGCGCGTTCCACGTCGCTGCGCAGGTCGATGTGGATTTCGCTGCACGGACCGCAAGGGCCGACATCGCCCATCTCCCAGAAGTTGTCTTTTTTACTGCAGAAAAGAATCCGCTCTTCCGGCACGTGCGCTTTCCAGAACGCCGCCGCCTCTTCGTCGCGGGGGAGGTTGTCGTCCGGGTCGCCTTCGAAAACGGTAATGTACAGCCGCTCTTTGTCGATGCCGAGCTCTTCGGTGAGCAGCTGCCAGGCCATCGCGATCGCTTCTTTTTTGAAATAATCACCGAACGACCAGTTGCCGAGCATTTCGAACATCGTGTGGTGGTAGGTGTCGAAGCCCACCTCGTCGAGGTCGTTGTGCTTGCCCGAAACGCGCAGGCACTTCTGGGTGTCGGCAATGCGCTGATCTTGCGCGGTTTTTGCGCCCGTCAGGTAATCTTTGAAGGGGTTCATCCCTGCGTTGATGAACATCAGCGTCGGGTCGTCTTTGTTGACGATGGGAGCGCTGGGGACGATTTTGTGGTCCCGTTCTTCGAAAAAGCGTAAAAACCGGCTGCGGATTTCTTTAGCGTCCATGGTGGCGATATTTGCTGCAAAATTAGCAAGTTCGCGGCGCTGTGGATGGCCCGCTTGGCGGAATCTGCACCCCAAGCCGCAAGTTTTGCTAACTTGTTTATCCGTCGCATATACTCACCGCCTTTTTCGACGTTCATCTTCTGTGCGACAAGAATACATCTACGACCCCGAAACCTGCGAGTACGTCCCGCTCAAACGCGATTTCCGCTACTATTTCAAGAAGTGGAGTCTCTATGTGCTCGTGAGCTCTGTCATCGGCGTGCTATTCGTCTATCTGTTTTTCGTGGCCTACGACAGCCGTACGACGCATAAGTTGCGCAAAGAAAACGCGATGCTGGCGAGTGCTATTGAGGAGAACGAGTCGGATCTGGCGTACTTCAACACGCTGATCGACTCGCTGAAAGAACGCGAAAAAGAGCTGTATCGAACGGCCTTGAATGCCGAGCCAATCGAGAAATCGGAAGATAAAATCGCCCAACAGGTGGATAGCAGCTTCTCGCGCAAGAGTATCTACGAGCTTGCCGAGGAGATGATGGAGATGCACAAGAGCCTGGAAGAGAACAGCGAAAAGTCGGAGCGCATCTTACAGAGCGCGCGTTCGAACACCAAGGCGCTTGAAAGCACGCCCTCGATTCGACCGGTGGCTGGCGAGATCATCAGCGGGCACGGCAAGCGCAAGCACCCGATCTCGAAGCAGGACAAAATGCACTCTGGCATCGACTTTATGGCGAAAGTCGGCACGCCCGTGAAGGCCACTGCAACAGGCTATGTGGCCGAAGCCGGGGTGAAAAAGAACGGTCGTGGAAAGTACATCGTGATTAACCACGGTGAGGGCTACAAGACGCGCTATTCGCACCTTTCGGACATCAAAGTGCGTCGTGGTCAGCGTGTTAAACGTGGCGATATCATAGCGCTGAGCGGTAACTCGGGGCTTTCGAAAGGCCCACACCTGCATTACGAGGTGCTCTATAAGGGTGAGAGCATTGACCCGATCGACTTCTTCGCCGACCTAACGCCCGAACAGTTCGTGAAGTTTAAGGAAAAAGCCACCCAGTATAACGAGTCGATGAACTAATCCATTCGCTAACTTGCCATTGCAAACCGGAGAGTCATGAGCGTGATTGACAACAGCGACGATATCCAGAAGCGTTATTACAGCATCCGAGAGGTGGCTGAAATGCTGAACGTGAACACCTCAGTGCTTCGCTTTTGGGAAAAGGAATTTCCGCAGCTCAACCCGCGCAAAGGGCAGAACGGCCGGCGGCAGTACAGCGAGCGCGATATCGAGCGCCTGCGCATCATCCACTATCTGCTGAAGGTGCGCAAGTTCACACTCGCTGGTGCACGCGAAAAACTGGAGATGAATCCGCATGATGCGGAATACGCTTTCCATACACGCGAGACACTCCTGAAAATGAGGTCATTCCTTCAGAATCTCAAGGAAGCATTATAGCCGCTTCTCTAGCTCCGTACAGAGCGCTGCAGCTGCACGCCGTGAGCTTCCGGCTTTAGCTTGTACACCAGTTCGATCACCAAGAGCGTGGCGATGGCTCCAAACAAGTGCCATAACCAATGCGTACCTGGCGAAGGCATGCCCTCAGCGCTGTCGAGCATCCTGAAACCCCAGGCACCGGCAAAACTGAGCACCGCCAGCAGGAATAAGCGCGCGTGCATCCAGTCGCGCTTGCGCAGGTATAAGAGGATGGGCAGGGCCACTGCGATGGCCATAATAGCGTAGTTGATATTGATGGCCATGTGTCGACTCATGGGTAGCAAACCCGTTGCAACCAATTTGAAGAATAGCATCTGAAAGGCCATGACACCAAGGACGATGACTACAGACCACCAGCGCGGTTTGACCAAAAAGCTCAGAAAATAAATACCAGCAGCGAGTGTGAGCACCGCGATGGGCAGCCAGTCCATTAGCAGAAAGGCTTTGCTCATTCGGAAGGCGTGATACAGCGTGCCGCCCAACCCACCGATGGCCAGTATCGGCAGGCTCACGACCACGAAACGGTGCTCGCGCCAGTTGCCCCGGCGCGAAAAGCGCTGCGCGAAATACACCACCACGATCAGAAAAAGAAAAGCCGATACGGCGTTGAACGGCTCGACGATCGTCTGCGAGAAGTCTGTTTCGGCGTAGATAGGTCCGCCATCGGGGGCGATTTGTGCGTAGAGCCATTCGTAGAATCCGTGAGCGTGGTGCTGCAGTTTCTGGGTCGTAAACAGTGATCGAAAATGATTCAGGTGATTCACGCCATCAAAAGGCGTTTAGACGAGATGGCGTTCACTTGAAACGAAACAGAATTATTGCCTTACCTGAAAACCCGACATGAAACCTGCAAAAGCCTTGGCGTTTTCCAGCGGCCTTTCGTAATTTCGCTCCCCGTTCAATCGTACGGCAATCTTGCCCACCCCCTGAACGCAAATCGGAGAGTAGCTCAGTCCGGTAGAGTACTCGTCTGGGGGGCGAGTGGTCGTGGGTTCAAATCCCGCCTCTCCGACAAAAAAAGCCATCAACATGTTCGTTGATGGCTTTTTTGTTAATGTAAGCTAAGCGCTAGGCACTCAATCAATTCTGCGATTGACGCTTGACAGCTTGCTCAACCCACTCCCGTGCGACGGATCGGTCGGCGGAAGAGTAATTTTTGACATCCGCAGTCGTGAAGGGGTTCATCAAGTTGGTCAGTACTTTCTCCCGCTCTTTGTCGGCCACTACGGCAATTCGGTCGAAACTCTCGCGATAATTCAAACCGAATTGGGTGTCTTTGATCATCGCATCCAGCGACCAGCCCTCGAGATCGTCAGTTACGAATAACCAATTGATTTTTTCATAGTTATCCAGCTTATCTTTAACGACTGACCACATGCGTTCAAAGTCTTCTGATTTGAGCTCGCCGGTGGCTTCAGTCTCAATTAAATTCGTGTTTTCGTGGTCTTTAATACGTACCATAAGTTTAGTTGTTCTGAGTTGTTAGGTGTCTGTTGATGCAACATTCGCTAATAGCGCATCGTTCAGAGAGACGTCCTCTTCTCGGAGATGAGTAGCCAATATTGTCTTTGCAGCACGCCCGGCTATTAACTCAGGGCCTTCTGGATATTGCAGTTTGTGTTCTCTATGAGCAATTCTGAGCTGCCGAGCAGGAAGCCATAAATTTTGTAGTTTACTGAATCACGAACTAGCACTTTACCATTCTTACTTATGCGAACGTTTTTACTTGCGCTCTTACTGAGCTTGCCTGTGTTGTTGTCTGCTCAGGCGCTGAACCCCAACTCTGTTGTCGAACTCGGCAGCTCTGCTAATGACCTGACTGAAGCCATCGCCTACGATAAAGCATCCGGTCACACGTATATTGTCGTGCGCACCCTGGGCAGCGACGGCGATGTCACCAACGCACTTGGCAATTGGGATGCCTGGGTAATCAAGCTTGACGAGAACTATGACACGCTGTGGACAAAGAACTATGGCGGCAGCAATGCGGATCTCCCACGCGATGCCATTGTTGACAGCAACGGCGATTTGGTGATCGTTGGCGAGAGCTCCTCCGAGGATGGCGATCTGTCTGAAAATAAGGGGCTTTCTGATGGCTGGATCATCAAAATTGCTCCGGATGGCAGCGTCATTTGGTCAGAGACGTTTGGTGGCTTCAACCCCGACTTCTTTCAAGCGGTTACTGAACACAAAGGCGACGGCTATGTCTGCGTTGGGCGTTCGGGCTCCATCGAAGGCGACCTACCGCTGCGCAACCTCAACCTGGAGCCGGGTATTGCGGGCTGGATTACGCAAATCTCGACTACGGGTGCGCTGCTACACAGCGACGCGCACGTCACGAGCGACAACCCTGACTTCATCGACGAGTACACGGATGTCATCGCTCGCGAAGACGGCTACTATACTGTAGGTAGTACCGGCGATTTTGCGATTCTGGAAACCAGCCAGGTGTGGGTCAGCAAATTCAACAACTCGCTTTCAGAGACAAACAGCGCCACGTTTGGCGGTTCGCAATCTGACTATGGGGTTACGATCCACCCAGTGCCCAATTCTACGGATGTCATTATTACCTCACGGACGTCCAGTATCGACGGCGACATGGCGGGCGGCTACGGCTTTTTCGATTACTGGCTCGGCCGCGTTACACCTTCTGCCGGTTCGTTCAACCTTCTTGAGGCCAACATCATCGGTGGCACAGAACCTGATGCCCTGGAGCATGCCAATCATGATGAAACAGGCGTGTACATGATCGGCATGAGCCGCAGCACCAATGGGTTCCGCCCCAACGGAGATGCGGCCAACGGCAACGATGCCTGGTTGGTGGCAACCGATTTTGACCTGAAAGTTCGATTTGAGACCAGTTTCGGTGGCACGGGTTCAGATTACGGAACAGTCCTCGGCTTTGGCGACTGTGGGCAGTTGCTGATGGGCGTCGAGATGGAGTCAATAGACGGCGATGCCTCTGAAAACCAAGGCGGCGACGACGTCTGGTTTGGCGTGCTCGAAAACAGCGTGTCGGCCAGCTTCCTGACCCCGGACTTCCAGGAAGGCGACAACGGCGAGTTGGAGATCACACTCGCTCACCCGCAACTGGGTGATACGTTGAACGTAAGCCTCACAGCCAGCGCGGGCAGTGCACCCGGGGCCGAGCCTAACTCGGATTACCCACCACTGAACGCTACTGCACAAATTCTGCCGGGCGAAACCAGCACCACGCTCAGCTTCCCAACCAACACTGATGGAGTTATTGAGGGCCCAGAAAATGTACTACTGACGTACACCTTTGGCCCAATGCTGGGCTGTGCAGAAGACACCGGCGATCTGGAGGTGCAGCTGCAGGAGGGCCCGCTGAGCCGTAACAATCTGCAGATCGACGGTCTGCGACTGCTGGGCCCCAATCCGACTCCGGACGTCCTACAACTGAGCCGCACGGGTCATCAGCCGCTGCAACTGGAGCTCATGGATCTGCAAGGGCGTACGTTGATCAGCAGCACCTGGCAGGGGGCACGAACAGCGCTTGATCTGGGTGGCTACCCCGCGGGCGTCTATCTTTTAATGCTGAAAGATGGCGGGCGTGTAAGCACCTACCGTGTCTCAAAACGCTAACCAATAAACTAGGTACTTATGCCTACATTGCGATCATTCATGGCGCAAAATGGTGCTTTCATGGAACAAATACGGCCTCTCTTGTAACAGTGCTGGATTTTTGAAATAAAAGCTAGTACATTTGAATCAGCAGTAAGCCGAAAGCTGGTTAGTTAATTTTGTTAATCAATTGGCCGCCGGCTGCTCACTTGTTTACGCAAGTGCGTGAAAGCTAAGCTAGTGTTGTAAGCGTCGCAGTCATGCGGCGCTTTTTTTGTGTGCGTTCAATATTCGTTTGTTTAGACCGACTACAAAGACGTAATGGTTTGTTAACCCCAGCTTTTGCACGTAAATTATAATTGACAAAACTCCAAAACGCACACACCATGGCCGACAAGCAACGCCTCTCGCTCCCGAAGACCACCCAAGATAAATATGCCATCCTGAAAGAAATGCGCGAGCTGCGCGATGCGGATGTTCGCTGGAAAGAGGGCCGCGTGTTCAGCCTGGTGTACCATCACGATGAGTTGAAAGAGTTCATCCAGGAAGCGCACAACATCTACCTCGCCGCCAATGGCCTGAACCCCACAGCTTTCAATAGCTTGCGCAAGTTTGAAGTGGAAGTCGTTTCTATGGGCTGTGGCATTTTCAAAGGTGGCGACGAGGCCACCGGCTGCATGACTTCCGGCGGTACGGAGAGCATTTTCATGGCCGTGAAAGCCGCCCGCGAATGGGGCCGCAAACACAAACCTGGCGTAAAGCGCTACAAAATTGTCGCCCCGATTTCGGCCCACCCCGCCTTCAACAAAGCCGCGCACTACCTGGACATGGACATCGTGCACACGGGCGTGCGCGATGATTTCCGCGCCGATGTTGACGACTTCGCCAAGCACGTCGACGATAGCACCGTCCTGCTCGTGGGCTCTGCCCCCGCCTATCCGATGGGCGTTGTGGATCCCATCCCCGAAATGGCGGCTATAGCGAAAAAAAAGAACCTCCTCTTCCACGTTGATTCCTGCGCCGGCGGG
>CAZTEZ010000035.1:16031-16259 GCA_964611815.1 uncultured Bacteroidia bacterium
GGCGGGTTCATTCTGCCCTTCCTCAAGCAGCTGGGCTATGAACTCCACGACTTCGACTTCAGCATACCGGGCGTGACGAGCATCTCTGCCGACATCCACAAGTACGGCTACGCGGCGAAAGGCGCCTCGCTCGTGCTCTACAAAAACAAAGAGCTGCGCAAGCATCAATTTTACGCCTACACCGAGTGGCCGGGCGGCATTTACGTCTCGCCAGCCGCGGCGGGCACC
>CAZTEZ010000036.1:0-16227 GCA_964611815.1 uncultured Bacteroidia bacterium
ATCAAATTGGGCAGGAAGGTGATGAGCCCGGGAAACAGCATCATCAACAGCAGGAGCGCACCGAAGGTGAGCATATCGATGATACGCTCGGTGACGACCGTGCCGGCGCTTGCAAAAAAGGGTACGCGGTCGCTCTGCACGAGCATCGTACAGCGGGTGAGCTCGCCCAGGCGTGGCACGACGTTGTTCACCAAATAGCCCACGCCGGTGGCCCAAAATGCGTTGCCGGCGGTGGTTTGGTAGCCGGCTGCTTTGATAAGCATGGCCCAGCGTGCACCGCGCAGGTAGTGCGATAGGAAACCGAAGAAGGCTGCGGGCAACAGCCACCAGAAGTTCGAGTCTTTGAGCGTCGCCCAGGTTTCTGTCCAGTCTTGGTCTTTGTACGCCAAATAAATGAGCACAACGGCCAGACCGATGCCGAAGATGTACTTCAGAGCGTTGACGAGTTGCTTTTGCATCGGCTTATTCTTCGGCGGTTTCGACAGGGTAAAGACGCAAATTATCGATCAAACGCGTTTTGCCAAGCATGGCGGCAATCAGCGCAACGGGCTGATCTTCCGGTGTCCAGCGCTCGAGCAAGCGCAAATCCTTAGCCGCCCGAATATCGAAATAATCGAGTTCCAGCTGCGGATACGGCGCGAAAATCTGCTGCACAAGCGCGCGTGCAGTGTCCAGATGCAGGCTATCGCGCTCGGCCTGAACGGCCTGAAGCGCCTCGTAGAGCGTGGTGGCGACCGGCCGCTCGTCGGCAGTCAGATACTGATTGCGCGAGCTCATGGCCAGGCCGTCATCTTCGCGCTCGGTGGGGCATACGACAAGCTCGATGTCGAAAAACAGCTCTTCGATCAAATGCCGAATGATCACCGTCTGCTGAAAGTCTTTGGCCCCGAAATAGGCTTTGGTTGGGCGTACGAGATTGAAGAGCTTGGCCACCACTGTTGCCACGCCATGGAAGAAATGCGGGCGGCTCTGCCCGTCGAGTATATCGGCAAGGTGGCCCGCTTTGACGCTGATCTGCGACCCCTCGGGGTACATCAGCCGTCCGTCGGGGTTGAAGACGATGATATCGTCGCTGTGCGCACCGAGCAGCCCTAAATCACGCTCTAGGGTGCGGGGATAGCTGTCATAGTCTTCGTGCGGCGCGAATTGCGTCGGGTTCACGAAAATACTGACCACCACCTGCGCATTTTCCTCAAGTGCCGCCCGCACAAGCGAAAGATGGCCGTTGTGCAAAGCCCCCATTGTAGGAACGAAGCCCACAGACGCGCCCCGATCGCGACTGCTGGCGAGCTGGGCGTTTAAGTCAGAAATGTGGTGTGCGAGGCGGGGCATGCGGCAAAATAGGGCGTGAAACTACAATAAAAGCGGAGTATCGAAAAAATTCAGTTGAAAAAGGCGGCAGAAAAAGTTAAATTTGCACGAAAAATTTGGGTGTAATTGACTGGAATCACCGGCCTCGCCCATACAATTGCTTATGGAAAAGAAGCGGATTTTGTTTGCCACGATGGAGATTGACCCATTCCTCAAACTCACAGACGTGGCCAAACTCTTAAAACAGTTGCCCCAAAAACTTCAGGACGGGAATAAATACGAAATCCGTATTCTAATGCCGAAGTTCGGCGTCATCAACGAGCGTCGGAACCGCCTGCATGAAGTCGTGCGCTTGTCCGGCATCAACATTACTGTCGGTAGCGAAGAAAAACCGCTGACGATCAAAGTCGCTTCCATTCCGAACGCCCGCTTGCAGGTGTACTTCCTGGACAACGACGACTACTTCAAGCGCCGGGCGGTGCTGGCCAACGCCAAATCGCGCAAGTTCTTCGACGACAACGCCGACCGCACGGTCTTCTTCTGCAAAGGCGCGCTCGAGACCGTCAAAAAGCTCGGCTGGTCGCCCGACATTGTGCACTGCCACGGCTGGATGACCTCGCTCATTCCGCTCTACCTCAAAACGCACTACGCCGAAGACCCCATCTTCGTGAACTCGAAGAGCGTCTACACGATGTACAACCACCAGGTGGACTTCCCGATGCCCAACAACTTCGCAGATATGGCGAGCTATGGCAGCGAAGGTGACCTGCTGAAGCCCTACGACACCGGCAGTTATCGCGGGTTCGTGCAGGGTGCGCTCAAAACTGCCGATCGCGTTGCGCGTGGCCACCAGCAGGCTGATGATGCTGTTGAGGAGTTTATCAAATCAGAAGGTATTGACGTGCCATACGATAAGCCCGACTCGAACGTTGAGGCTTATGTTGACTTCTACGATCAGATTTACCAGGATCTGCTCAAAACAGACTAGCCGCACGCCAAAGTCCTACTTGTTCATGCCACACACAAATACTACTCAGCATCAGTCGCTTATGCCACTGATGCTGTTGCTTATTGTATCGACTCTGCTTTTCGCCGGTTGTAGCGAACCCGACGAGGTGGGCACCAACCTCATTACGTCTGAGGATGTCTATCTTTTAGACAGCCTCGACATTGAGCTGGAGACCATAGTTGAAGACACCGTATTGACCAGCAACCCCATCAGCTACATTTTCGGCGAGTACTTCGACCCCGAGTTTGGCACCACCACCGCTCACACCAACGTGCAATTGCTACCGGAAGGCGGCGAAATGCCAGGCAAAGACAGCGGATTCCCGTTGCGGTTCGATTCATTGAAACTGCAAGTCTTGGTGCTGGCGTTCATCGGCGAGACCACCGAGGCCATGACCTGGGAAGCCTATGAGCTCGACGAGATCCTCAGCCGTGAAGAACTCTACTATTCCAACCGAGTGGCGGCCATCAAACCGCAAAACTTGCTGCCCACCAACCGCGTCGTGTTTCAGGGCGAAACACAGGACGACTTCAACACCACTACGGACTTCACGCTGCCCATCGCTTTGGGCGAGCGCCTGCTGAACGTCGACGACGCCACCCTGGATGACCCAGAAGCCTTCAAGCAGGTATTCCCTGGCATTCAGTTGCGCGCCACGCGAGAGAACCCCAACGGCAACGGCATTGTCTACTACCCGGTCATGACCGACGAGGACACGCGTATTCGTTTGCATTACACCGAGTTGACCGATAGTGGCGAGGTGCAGCACAGCTACGATTATGAACTGGAGGCCGAGTCGGCTGGCTACAACTATTACGCCCGGAGCAACTCCGAGGGCACGCTCTTTGCCAATACCCTGGACATGCCCCAAGCGCAGCGCGAGTTCCTCTTCGCGCAGGGTGCCACGCTGGTGCGCATCGGTGGGCGGGTGCCGCAGTCGGTGCTCGATACCCTTAGCGATAAGGTCGTGACACTGGCGTTTCTCGAGATTCCGGTCATCGAAGAGTACAACATTGAAGACGATAACTACCTGCAGCCCTCGCGCTTGCTGTTTTATGAAGCCGAAGGCGACGAGAATTACACCCGCGTTGGCAGCGTGCTAGAGCGCTCTTCTGGTAGCTACAGTGAGGAGGCGAACGTCTATCGCTTTACGTTCTCGGGCTATTTGCAGGCGCTGAACTCTGGCGAGCTGCCCAACAACGGCTTCACGCTGATTCCGCGCGACGCCCCGGCCAGCTTCCGGCGCACCATTTTGGCCTCGCCCAACCACCCCACGCTCAAACCCCGACTGCAGGTGTACTACACGTCACTGCAGGGGCTTTAAGTCACTGCGGGAAATACGCAAGCGGTGTGTCTGCGGGCGCATTCACACCGCGGTAAACGTTCGCTGCATTCGGTTTTCTATTAGATTGCATTCTCCTAACAAGCTGTTACTCTTATGTGCGGAATTGTCGGCTACATTGGCCCTCGCAAAGCTTACCCGATCCTCATCAACGGCCTCAAGCGCCTCGAATATCGCGGCTATGACTCGACTGGTATTGCCCTGATGAATGGCGATATTCAGGTGTTCAAAAAGAAAGGCAAGGTTGCTGACCTTGAAGCCTTTGTCGGCGACAACGCACCCGATGCCCAGCTGGGCATCGGCCACACCCGCTGGGCGACCCACGGCGAGCCCAACGACACCAACGCCCACCCGCACGTGAGTCACTCGCGTGATTTTGCCATTATTCACAATGGCATCATCGAGAACTACCTGACGCTGAAGAATCGTCTGATCGAGAAAGGCTACACCTTCAAAAGCGAGACGGACACAGAGGTTCTAGTGCACTTGATTGAAGACATCTACAAAGAAGCCGACGTATCGCCGCAAGAAGCCGTTCGACTGGCGCTATCGCAGGTGCAGGGTGCGTTTGGCCTGGCCGTGATCACCAAAGGCGACACCAACACACTCATCGCTGCACGCCGGGCCAGCCCGTTGGTCATTGGCTTGGGTAAAGGCGAGTATTTCGTTGCCTCTGATGCCACGCCAATCGTGGAGTACACCCAGAACGTGATCTACCTCAACGACGACGATATCGCGGTCATCAAACCCAACGAGCTCACCATTCGCACCATTGCCGACGAGGTGCGCGACCCTGAGGTGCAGCAGCTGGGCCTCAAGCTCGAGGCCATCGAGAAATCGGGCTACGAGCACTTCATGAAAAAAGAAATCTTCGAGCAGCCGCGCTCCATTCGCGATTCGTTGCGTGGACGCATCTCGATGGAAAAAAACGAAGTGCGCCTCGGCGGGCTCGACCGCGTAATGGACAAGATCCTCGCTGCCAAGCGCCTCATCGTTGTGGCCTGTGGCACGAGCTGGCACGCCGGTCTGTACGCCGAGTATGCCATCGAAGAGCTGGCACGCCTGCCGGTTGAAGTCGAGTATGCCTCGGAGTTCCGGTATCGCAAACCCGTCATCACACCCGATGATGTGGTGGTCGCCATCTCGCAATCCGGCGAAACGGCCGACACCCTCGCGGCCATCAAACTCGCGAAAGAAAGCGGTGCGCTGGTGCTCGGTGTGTGCAACGTCGTGGGCTCCAGCATCCCACGCGAAACCCATGCGGGTGTTTATACGCACGCTGGCCCTGAAATCGGTGTGGCTAGCACCAAGGCTTTCACCGCTCAGGTGACGGTGCTGAGCCTGATGGGCATTATGCTCGGCCGCCACAACGGTACGATTGATGACGAGCGCTACCAGCGCCTGGTCGACAATCTACTCGTGATTCCTGACCTCGTGCAGGACATCCTCGACAAGCTCGACGCGCCGATTCAGGAGATCTCGAAGCTCTACAAAGACGCGACCAACTTCCTGTACCTCGGCCGTGGGTACAACTTCCCGGTGGCACTCGAGGGGGCACTCAAACTAAAGGAAATCAGCTACATCCACGCCGAGGGCTACCCCGCTGCCGAAATGAAGCACGGCCCCATCGCGCTCATCGACGAGCACATGCCGGTGGTGTTCATCGCCCCACGTGATCACTCGTACGAGAAGATCGTCACGAACATCCAGGAGGTGAAAGCCCGAAAGGGCATCGTGATCGCCGTGGTGACCGAGGGCGAAGAGGAAATCGCGCAGATGGCCGACCACGTGCTCGAAATTCCGGACACCGACACTGCTCTCATGCCATTGCTGAGCGTTATCCCGCTGCAGCTGCTGTCGTATTACGTCGCGGTGCTGCGCGGGTGCAACGTCGACCAGCCGAGGAACCTGGCCAAGAGCGTCACGGTTGAATAAACCTCAGTTCTCGCGCTTGACGCTGAACCAGGGCGATACAAACTCACGGTTTTCTGAATAGCTAATACACTTGACGGCTTTGCCATCAAAGGTTCCACTATGGAAGTAAACGCCAGAGTTATCCTTTGTCGTGAATGCGAAGTAGAGTACGTCCCAGTGGGTGTCAACGCGGCCGTTGGTGAACTTCGTATCATAGAAGCTCCCCTTCATCTTACCGCTCTTGATTGTTTTTACTTCAAAGGTCTTGAGAAAGGCATCAGCATCTGGCTTAGGACGCAAATCGATCGTCCAAATGCCAATCAATTGATCGACATAGTCTTCTGAATCACTTGGTTGTGCAGTTACTGAACTGGCAGTTAAGATGAGCGTTATCAAACTGACAATTACAGGTATTCGTAAGGTATTCATGTTGTTTTTTGTTAATTGATGTCCCAATTAACAAAAATATGGCAAACACCTGAGTGATTCCCGGATCTAAATCGTAATTACGAGCCCATGAAAACTGTCCAGACTAAAATCGAGATCGATGCAAGCCCGGAGCGCGTCTGGGAAATCCTCATAGATTTCGAGCGCTACCCGGACTGGAACCCCTTTCGTGACGCACATCCGTGGCGAACAGCATTTGGGGGGCAAACTGGCAGTCACCGTTCAGCCGCCTGGCGGTAAGCCAATGAAGTTTAACCCAACAGTGGTCGCCTTTGTGCCGAACCGGGAGTTTGCCTGGCTGGGTTCGCTCGGCGGTATTCGTGGGCTGTTCGACGGCCGCCATGAATTTAAACTACTGCCCAACGACACCGGCGGCACCCGCTTTGAGCACGGCGAAGCCTTTTCAGGGCTACTCTCGTTTATGTTTGGCAGCAAGCAACTCGAAAACACCAAGCGGGGCTTTGAAGCGATGAATGCGCAGTTGAAGCTCCGCGCTGAGCAAGCATAAGACGCACGCGTATTGCACGTTGTGAGATTACCGCTAACCACCGTACCTTTGCACATGCGCTTTCTTTTGCTCTCTCTCCTGCTCACGATGGCCCTCTCCGCCCACGCCCAATCGCCCGGCGACTTCCAGATTCACGGGCATCGCGGTGCGCGGGGCCACTTGCCCGAAAACACCATCGCCAGCTTCCGTAAGGCCGTGACGCTGGGCGCGAACTGGCTGGAGCTCGACCTCGTCGTTAGCAAAGACGAAGTGCTGGTCGTTTCGCACGAGCCCTGGATGCACCAGAACATCTGCCTGAAACCCGACGGCAGCCGCATCAGCGGGCCCAGCGAGGCTGAATCGCTCAACATTTTCACCATGAGCGTCGACCAGGTGAAGCAGTACGACTGCGGCCAGCTCGGCAACGAAAAGTTCGAGCAGCAGCACCCCACCCCGGCCGTCAAGCCCACCTTCAAAGAAATGGTGGAGGCCATGGAGGCGCTCACCGAGATGGAAGACCTGATGCCGGTGTATTACAACATCGAGATCAAATCGAAGCCCAAGTGGGAGAACAGCTACCAGCCGCGCTACGGGCGCTATGCACGCCTGATACTCAAAGAGATCCGCAAACTGGGCATCGAAGACCGTTGCTTTATCCAGAGCTTCGACCCCAAAATTCTGAACGAGATCCACATCATCAACGACACGGATATTCCGCTAGGTTACCTCACGGAGCGCCCGGGCAAGCTCAAGCGCCACCTGAAAAAGCTGCAGTTCACGCCCTACGCCTTCAACCCCTACTACAAATTCGCCAGCGAAAAGCGCATCGAAGATGCCCACGAGCTGGGCATCAAGGTCATCCCCTGGACGGTGAACGACCCGGATGATATGCGCAAGCTGATCAAACGCGGCGTGGACGGCATCATCACCGACTACCCAGACCGCTTGAAAGCTGTGTTGGAAGCGCTCAACAAACAAGGTGAGGTGAATGACCAGTAAAAAATCTTCAGATTTATTTTGGTCGTTATTAAACTACCTTCTAGGTTTTTAGCGTGATAAAAGTCACAGTTCATACCGCCCCGCGCGTTTGCGCCCCTGCCACACAGCTCTGTTGCTGTACGTGGTGTTGTAGCTGCTGCGCGGTGTAAGTCGGTCATTTTCCCATTTCCCACTTTTGTTCTGAACACCGCGCCTGCAGCGCCGGTGCTTTGTCGTATCCGAACGGCAGAGTACCTGGTAGTCCGGTCGCGGTGTTTTTGTTCATTTTCCCATTTCCCACTTTTGTTCTGAACACCGCGCCTGCAGCGCCGGTGCTTTGTCGTATCCGAACGGCAGAGTACCTGGTAGTCCGGTCGCGGTGTTTTTGTTCATTTTCCCATCATCAACTTTCCAATTTCATTTTGGTTATGGCAGAGTCTTTGAACTTCGCAATCTCGGCGCAAGCCGAAACCGCCGCTCGAACGTTGATCAATGTTCGCGGCTTTCAATTCCACGTCGACGAGCCTGAGGGCCTCGGTGGGACCGATCAAGCCCCCAATCCGGTAGAGTACTTACTCGGCTCTTTTGCCGGCTGCTTGAACGTGGTTGCGCATCTGGTAGCACAGGAGCAAGGGCTGGACTTAGGCGGCTTAACGCTTGAACTTTCCGGCAAAATCAATCCTGGCCGACTGTTAGGCGAGCCCGATGCGCCGCGCGCTGGTTACGAGCAAATTGACGTGCAGTTGATCACCGGTAATGTTTTGACACCCGAACAGCAAACGGCGTTTATACAGGAGGTTGAACGCCGCTGCCCGGTGAATGACAACCTGAGCAATGCTACGCCGATCAGTGTTTCGGCCCGGCCCGCTAGCGAGCCTGTGGGAGCCTGAGTGTGGCACTGTAATTTGTGTTATGTAAGTTAGGATAGCTCATGGCCGACCGAAGTTCCTTGTGTAATCGGTCGGCTTTTTGCTTCTTATTCATCCACCGCGATCGTCCCGCGCAGCCTGAAAATCTTGTACTCCGAAAAGGCCGTGTTGGCGATCATACTGTCGCCTAGCAGAATCTCCTCCGGCCGGGTGATGCGCACGAAAGCATCGGTGGAAATCTGCTCCTGCTTCTGATACCAGTTCAGTTTTTCGGTCTCCAGCTTCTCGCCCTGCTCATTCACGACCACCACATCGCCCTCAGCACGGGCGCGGCCCTCGCGGTTAAACAGCACCGCCCGTTTGGCGGTCAGCTCGCTGGTTTGCTGGCCCACCTCATTGTAAAAAATCACTTTGATGCCACTATCAGCAATCTGCTTATCGCCCTTGCCGACGTTGCCAGCGTAAGGCTCGTAGAGGTGCGGGGCAAAGGCGCGCGCCTTCACCTTGTCGTTTTCGTAATAATTGTACTGCACGTCGAAGCTCTCGTT
The DNA here is from genome assembly GCA_964611815.1 of uncultured Bacteroidia bacterium. Classification (GTDB taxonomy): domain Bacteria; phylum Bacteroidota; class Bacteroidia; order J057; family CAZTEZ01; genus CAZTEZ01. Next base: position 8,906 of record CAZTEZ010000036.1, read on the forward strand.
GAACTTGCTGCCTTCGCGGTTTTTCTCGAAGTCGACCGTCTCCGGCAGCTCCTCGCCACAGGCGAATGCAAAGGTCAGGAGCAAAAAAACGAGTGGGCGTTTCATGGTTGTGCGCATGATGAGCCGTGAAATTACATCCAGCCAGTCATCCAATCAAAGAAACCGGTGGCCGCTTCGGGCTTCACGAACGTAACGAGCAGCATACCGGAAATCGCGCCCCAAAAGTGCGCGTCGTGGCCCACGTTATCTCGTCCTCTGGCACCGGAATAGGCGCTGTAGACCAGATAGAGCAGGCCGAACAGCCAAGCTGGGAGCGGGAATAAGCCCCAGATATACAGCAGCGTTGTCGGCTCAAAAAGAATGAAACCGAACAGGATGCCCGAAATCGCTCCAGAAGCGCCCACTGCGCGGTATTGCGCCTCGTCTTTGTGCTTGAAAAACGAGTAGAGCGACGACAGCACATTGGCCCCGAGGTAGACCAGCAAGAACTGCCAGCTGGATTGCAGCAGCACGATCTCCATCTTAAACGCGAAGAAGTAGAACACCAGCATGTTAATCGCCAGGTGGGCCCACCCACCGTGCACCAAGGCTGAGGTCGCAAAGCGCCAGTACTCGTGTTCGCGCTTGATTTGCCACGGCCAAAACGCAAAGCGATATGTGATTTGCCCCTTCGACGAGAAGTCGTAGATGCTGGTAATCAGCGTCATCAGGAAAATGCTGCTGGCCACCGGGGCTTGCGTTAAGTAGTCGTAAACGCCCATAGATGCTGCAATAACGCAAAAGCAGCGCGATTAGTGGCAGTGAGTTAAGTTCTTCGGCTTGCTAAGTTTGGCGTTGGGCCAGCCAGTCGAAAAAGGCAGCGAGCGGCGCGGTGTCGGCAAAGCTGGCAATTTCTTTGAGCAATTCTCGGCCCTCGGTGTGGTAGCGCTCGGCCAGGCGCTGGGTTTCGGTGCCGATTTCGAGCGCGTCGTAAATGGCTTTGACTGCCTGAATTTTTGCCGGGCCATCGTCAGCGGCGGTCACGTTGCTCCAGTTGAGCAGCGCCTCTTTTTGATAGCGATCCGCCTTTTGTAGCGCCCGGATGCGCAGGTAGGTGTTCTTGTCTTGCAGGATGTCGCCGCCGCTGGTTTTGCCGAAGTCTGCTTCGGCGTACACATCTAGGTAATCGTCGTTGAGCTGGAAGCCGATGCCGATTTTCTCGCCCAGCAGATACATCAAGCGGCTGTTTTCGTGGCTCACGCCAGCTGCCAGGGCGCCCAACTGCAAACTGCCGCCCAAGAGCACGGCCGTCTTCTTGCGAATCATCTCGATGTACTGCTCGGGCGTCACGTTGAACTGGCCGGTGTAGGCCATGTCTTCGGCCTGGCCCACGCACACGCCCATGGCGACGTTCGCAAACACCTCGCCCAAAAGCGCGGCGCGCTCCGGGAAGCTCATCACGACCAGCTTGAACGCCTCGGTGTACATGGCATCGCCCGCGAGGATAGCCGTGGGCGCGTCGTACTGCACGTGCACCGTGGGCCGCCCCCGGCGTAAGTCGGCGGCATCCATGATGTCGTCGTGCACGAGCGTGAAATTGTGAAAGAGCTCGACGGCGACGGCCAGGTCGACGATTGCCGTCTCGTCTCTACCGCCACATGCACTGTAAGCCAACATGACCAGCTGCGGGCGAACGCGTTTGCCACCGGCCTCCAGCAAGTAGTGCATGGGCCCATACATCGCCTGTGGCTGGCGGGCTTTAAAGAGCGCCTGCAGGCGCTCTTCGATGCGTTGGGCGTTGGCAGTGAGTTGCTTATTCACAAGGATTCATTAGCGGCGATACCGGTTCAACTGTTAAAGCTTCTGCAGCGTTCACTGCCTTTCGGACTTAATCGTCCGATTTTTTGCTGCTTTTCTTCGTGCTTTTTTTGCCGCCTTTTTTAGCATCCGACTTCTTCTTGCTGGACTTTTTCTCGGTCGGCTCCTGCTCCTCTTCTGCCTCCTCTTCTTCTGGATCGACGCTCAGATCGACCTCTTGTTCTTCGTCTTCCTCGTCGTCCAGATCCATGTCATCGATATCGGCAGGGTCGATGTCGAGATCGTCTTCGTCGTCATCCTCATCAAAATCGTCGACAGGACCAGTTTCTTTCTTGGGATTCGGACGCTCGAAATCGTAGATGTCTTCGTCGAACTCCTCGGAGGTGCTGAGCTTTTCGAGCTGCTCGCGCATGCGCTCGGCGCCTTTCATTTCGTCGCTGATCAGGAAGTGCAGCGAAGCGGCACGGCTGGCAATGAGCTCGTGGTAGTTGCGGACATCGCCGATGGCAGCCGGTTTGAAGGCCAGCACGTGCATGGGCCCGAAGATAGTCGACAGGTTGCGGAAGGCCCGCAGCTTGACGTCCAGCAAAACGCGCTTCTCGAAAACAGGGCACTGAAACTCCGTGCTGTCGTTGGGCATATAGATGCACAAAAACTGCTCCTGCTCGGCGTGCAAAATGTCGCGCACAGCCTGAATGGCTTCATTGCCGGGCACTTCGCGCAGCAAGAGCAGCACCTGAGCTTCGGGGGCACGTTCGCGCACTTTTTTAAACGCATCCAGGTGCTTTTTGGTGAGCAGCTCGGCCTGCAAATGGCAAATCACCTTGCGCGTTGTTTTCCCGACCTTCTGGTCTTTGTATTGCTTGGTGAGCCCCTGCGTGAGGTCGATAACAGGCAGCAGTACGTCAGTTGGCTTCAGTTGCATAGGCACGCGCGATGGCGGATAATTGTTCGTAAAAGGCTTCACCGAATCGGCGAATGAGAGGTGCTTTAAGGAATTCAACCAGCGGAATGCTGTCATTTTCGCCCAATGCCCTGCCGCCGGCGCAGATTCCCCACTGGTGGTAGTGCAAAATAGGCATCGGGCCGTTCTCTTGCACACGAATCGGATACAATGCGCAGGAAATCGGCTTCTGGAAGTCGACTTTGCCGTCGGCCCAGGCTTGCTCGATGCCGCACTTGACGGTGCCGTCGGCATCAAAGGTCGCATAGGCACACTCACGGTTGTTCACGAGCGGCGTTTCCAAGCCACCCTCACCGCGCACCACCGGGCCCTGGCTGGCAATGGCTGCTTTGCCCTGCTCATTCAGATACGGCTGAAGTTCGGCTTGAATCTCGGCCATCACTTCGGCCTCTTCGGGCAAAACGGGCGCACCCGCATCGCCTTCGACACAGCACGCGCCCTTGCAGACCCTGAGGTCGCAGCAGAAGCGGGCCGTGAGCACCTCTTCGCGTACCAGTACGTCGCCGACGATTATCATAACATGCAGCCGATGACCTTGGCCAGGGCGGCTAAAATTTGAATTCAGCGCAAAATATAAAACCACAGCAGTTAAGCAAACCACCCCCGCCGGATTTGCGTTGTGCAGGCCGAGTGGCGAGCTGACTTGAACGGTTAGACCGGCGCGAGTTCACATGGACTTCACGCCCACACGTGCCCGTTTCACAGCGTCCCGCCCTATCTTTGCAGCCGCATGCAGCACCCTTCGCCGAAGACAACCTCCCCCAGCAACTCTCCCGACAGGCCCAGCCCCGAGGACGACGCGCGCTATCAGGCGCGGCGCCTGCGCTATCGTAATATTGCGCTGCTGTTTTCGGCGAACATCATCTCGGGTTTTGCGCAGGGCATCACGCTGGTGTGCATCCCGTGGTACATCATCAGCGTGCTTGAAGAGCCCGATTACGTGTCGTATCTGGTGGGTGGCGTGCAGTTTGCAACGGTCTTTTTCGGGCTCTACGCCGGCACGCTGGTCGACCGCCTCAACCGCAAGCACCTGTTCATTGGCAATGCCGCAGCGGGTGCGGTCATCCTGACACTCTGCGGGTTGCTTAGCTGGGGCATGCCAACGGTGCCGATTTTTTTCATCGCCCTCGCCATCCTCACCACCTACTTCATCTTCACCATTCACTTCCCGAATCTTTACGCGTTTGTGCAGGAGCTGTTCCCGCCCGAGGAGTACGGCAAAGCTAACTCCGCGATTGAGCTGCAGATCCAGATCACGCGCGCCATCGGGATGACACTCGGCGGGCTGTTGCCGTCTGGTCAGCTGCCGTTTATCGAGGGCGAGTTATTCGAGCCGTGGTCGCTGCAGGCCATTTTCGTGCTGAATGGCATTGCGTATGCGGCGTCCATCATTTTTATCGTGCCCATCATCTACAAACCCATTGAAAGTGCGCTGGCGAATCAAGACAGCCTGTACGAGCGCGTGAAGTACGGCCTGCGCTTTCTGGGCAAACGGCCGGCGATATTTGTGTTCGGCATTTGCTCGCATATCGTCTTCTTCTCGGCGCTGGTCTTTTACCCGTATCTACTCCCGACGTATGTTGACAGCGTCCTGCACATGCCGCGCGAGTCGGGGCAGATGTACGTGGGGTCGGCGGCGGCGATCTCGGCGGTGGGTTCGCTGCTGGCCGGGCTAGTGAGTATCGTTTGGCAGCGGGCATATAAGCGGGTGAATAAAATCAATGGCATCCTGGGTTTTCTGGTGGGCACGGTGGCGCTGTTCATTGTGCTGTCGGCGGTGCATAACGTGTACTTTTTGATGGGGCTGACGGCTTTCCTGGGCTTCTTCAACTCCACCGCCCGCATCTTCCGGGTGACGTATATACTGCAAGTGGTGCCCAACCATGTCATCGGTCGGGCGAACTCGATTTTCTCGATGCTCAACGGGCTGGCGCGCAGCTCGTTTATCCTGATCGTACCCGTCATTTTCGGCTTCCTGCCACTCACTGAGCAAACGATTACGGCTTTGGCCGCAGTTGCAGCGATTAACCTCGCGGCATTTGCGGTGATGCTCGTATATTATCCGCGATTCAACCACCGCGCCGCTTACGGTTAAGTCGCCGATTTACATCCGTGCAAGCCCACTACACCGCCACCGATATCGCCCGCCTCACGGGTGCCAGGCTCGAGCAAGCCGGCGAGTTTGCCGAGCTGCCCATTGTGCAATATGCGTTCGATTCGCGCCGAATCTCGCGCCCGGATGTCAGCCTGTTTCTCGCGCTGACGGGCGTGAACCGAGATGGCCACGCCTTCGCGCGGCAGGCGTATGATAAGGGCGTGCGGGTGTTCTGGACGAGCCATTTCGTCGACCTGCCAGCAGATGCGACGGTGCTGCTTAGTGCAGATGTACTAGATGCGCTACAGCGTCTCGCAAAGTACCACCGACAGCAATTTACGGGCACTGTGGTGGGCATTACCGGCAGCAACGGCAAAACGATCGTGAAAGAATGGCTGTTCGAGTTGCTGCACCGCAAGTACCCCACCTACCGCAGCCCAGGCAGTTTCAACAGCCAGCTGGGGGTGCCCCTGGCGCTGCTTGGGATCAATCCGGAGCACCACATCGCGATTATCGAGGCGGGCATTTCGCAGGAAGGCGAGATGCAGCGCCTAGCGCAACTCGTTCAGCCTGAGGTGGGTATCATGACGCACCTGGGGCGGGCGCATGAACAAGGCTTTGCGAGTTTCGAGGCGAAAGTAGCCGAAAAAGCGCAGCTGTTTGCATCTGCACGCGAGGTGTTCACGGTGAAGCACAACCAGGTGTTTGATTTGCCCAATCCTGACGTGCAGCAAATCGTCGGTACCAGTGTCGCTTGCGATCACCACTTTGAACCGGGCAGCAGTGATGCGAATGGTACATGCTTTAGCTTTCATAATCAGTCATTTGAGCTAGCTGTATCAGGAGAAGTCGCTTTTGAAAATGCGCAGTTGGCCATGGCCGTTGCGCATCACTTGGGCGTTGGCGTGCAGGAGTTAAGTGAACGTGTACGTCACCTGCAGCCCATCAGCATGCGGCAGGAGCTGATTACCGACAACCCGGATATCACGCTGATTAACGACGCGTATACGGCGGATGTTGACTCTGTCTATCAGGCGTTTGAGCGCCTAGAGCAGGATGCTTCGCAGCCTCATAAAGCGGTGATTCTCACGGAGCTGGAAGAGCACCGCGACGATGACGATGAATTGCTGCTGGAGCTCGCCAGCGCTGCCGCCGAGCGCTGTGGCGGGCGGGTGTACCTCATCGGCACGCGCTTTGCAGCGCTGCACGCGAGTGGACGACTGGCGAAAGCTTTGGAAAAACAGGCGCTGGAAAGCCCGCAGGTGTACACGCAAACCTCAGATTTGGCGGCCGAGCTGCAGCCTGAACAGCTATCTGGTACGACCGTACTACTGAAAGGCGCTCGCCGATTTCAGCTCGAGCAGCTCATCCCGCTGCTCAGCCGGCAGGCCGTCGCCAGCTATCTGGAAGTAGACCTCAGCCGTTTGCGGCACAACCTGAACGTTGTGCGTGAGCGCATCGGCTCTGGTGCGGGCATTATGGCGATGCTGAAGGCATCGAGCTACGGCAGTGGCGGCTGGCAGGTCGCTCAGGCGCTCGAGCAGTTCGGCGTGGAGGCCATCGGCGTGGCCTTCACCGGCGAGGGCATCGCCCTTCGGCAGAAAGGCATTCGCTTGCCGATACTGGTCATGAACGCTGATTTTCAGTCGCTTAGCCGCTTGAGCGAATACGACCTGACCCCGGCGGTGTGGTCGTTCGAACTGCTGGAGCGCCTTGGCAAGCTCGGCGATGCGCTTCAGATTCATTTGGAATTCGATACGGGCATGGGACGCCTCGGGTTTACGCCAGACGAACACGAGCAGGTTTTAGTACACCTGAACCAGTACCCGCACTTGCAGGTGACTGGCGTGTTTTCACATCTGGCAGTAGCCGAAAATCCAGATGAAGATGACTTCACGAATCAGCAACTCAGAAGCTTTGGCAAGCTTTCCGAATCGCTCGAAAACAGCCTGGGAGGCCTTCAGAAGCACATTTTGAACACCGCCGGCATCTTGCGCTTCCCCATCCAACACCATGATTTGGTGCGCTTGGGCATCGGTCTGTACGGCGTTTCGCCGGTTGCCAGCGACCAGCCCTTCGAGGAGGTGTGCAGCCTGCGCTCGCGCATTTCGCAGATTCGCACCTACCCGGCTGGCAGCAGCATCAGCTACGGTCGTACGACCGTACTAGAACGCGACACCCCTGTGGCGACCATCCCTATCGGCTATGCTGACGGTATGCCGCGTGCAGCCAGCGACGGCCGTGCAGAGGTGCTTATCCGGGGGCAGCGCTGTCCAGTCTTGGGCAAAATCTGCATGGACATGCTGATGGTTGACCTCTCGTCGGCACCCCAAGCAGAGGTGGGCGATGAAGTTTTGCTTTTCGGGCAAATGGGCGATGACCGCCTGAGCATCAATGAACTCGCTGAGGCTGCGGGCACCATTCCGTATGAGATTCTCGTGAATGTGAGCGAACGGGTGAAGCGGG
>CAZTEZ010000037.1:0-15776 GCA_964611815.1 uncultured Bacteroidia bacterium
AATACGTATGGATCACCTGGCCGCTTTTCGGGTCAATTTTCACAATGTTATCGTTTAAATGACGCGTCGGGTTGCCGGTCGTATCGTCTCCACAAGTCCAGATGTAACCCTCGGGGCCCAGTTCTACAGAATGGTGTGTTGGATGAGTGTTTACCCAGACGATTTCATTCCGTTCATTAAGGCGGATCAGATTACCGATTTCAGAAGTGCCGTATTTCGCGACCAAATCGTCTCCGAAGATCAATAAAGGAGCGACAAAACCTGTACGTACGAGGCCGGCATGCTCTTGATAAAACGCCGGTAAGGTCTCTACAAAATCAAAGTATAGCTCATGCAGTTTACTGAAACTTATACGCCATTCGTGTAGTACTTTATTGGTATTGAGTTGGCGCAAAGTGGCAACAACTTCTTCACTTGTGTCATCGTAATGACCGTACAACAGCTTTTGTTTTACAGGAATAGCTTTTTCTCCAATGAACACAAAGTCACCTGTGGGCATAGGCACTTGTTTGGGCTTGTCGATGCCACCGCCACGAATGAAAGCCCCAAAGAGTATTTTCGGATTCAACGTTAAATCCTTTTGAATGCCCACCACGGTTTTATCAAGTAGGTTTAGCGCATTCTTATTGGCAACCTTTCCGTTGACGTGCTCGTTGTATTTTACAGCAAAGACGAAAGTTAACACCATCAATAGAATAACCGCCAGCGTGTTCCGATGGAACATTCGCTTGAACAGCCGAAGCGAGGCTTGCTTGAAACTCATAATGCGAGAGGATGGTGAGAGCTGGGGATCTGAGGCAGGTTGGTTGCTCGCAGCGAAGATAGCAAATACTGCCAAGCGTGTAGAAGGCGCGCCTCCCCAAACCGCGTCATCGCTTCACCACCGCGCGCACGTGCTCGCTCTCGCCAGCGCGCAAGCGCAAGTAGTATACCCCCTCGGCCATGTCGAGCAAGTCCAGCGTGTGCTCGTGGGTGCCGGTGGGGCTGTTAAACTGCCATTCGCCGACGCTTTGCCCGAGCACATCGAAGAGCGTGACGTCGAGCGTCTCTCCGTCGGTGTACGCGCGGAAGGTCAGCGCCTCGCGGAAGGGGCTGGGGTAAACGGCATCGACTCTTAAGCCCTCGCCCAGCGTGATGCACAGGCGGTTGTTGGTGGTGTCGGTGTCCGTGAAGCCATTGGGGGCGCTGAGTGTGAGACAGATTCCTGCCGGCTGCACATAGGGGTTGATGCCGAACGTGGGCGGTAGTTCCAATGTCGTGAAGGAACCGGGTGCGATGGGCGCAAAGTTGAAACTGTCCGTCACGCTCACCTCGCCGACCCGGAGGTCGTAGGTCAGCTGCTCGAGCGGCAGGTTGCTGTTGTTCTCGACGAGCGCCGAGACCTGCAGCTGACCGTTGTCGGTGTTGAAGTCGGGGATGAGCTCGAGCAGGATAACATCCCAGATGCCAATGACTTCGGGTGCAAAATTGAGCGTGGCGCGGGCCGTGTCCGTGCACCCGCTGGGGTTAAACGCGATGAGCTGGACAACCTGCGGGCCGTCTTGCGTCATCGTGAAGCGCTGAGTCGTGTCTTGGGTGGTGCCCAGGCTGTCGGTGGGCGTGAAGCGCCAGAGCAGCGAATCGAAAGCGCTCGCCGTGGGCGTGAACTGCACGGCGATGGGCACGTTGCCGGTGGTGGGCGTCGCCGCCAGGCTAACCATTGGCGCGGGCCGGAAGATTAGCAGCGTGCTATCGGTGGCCGAGCAGCCGGCATCGTTGGTTAACTCCAGCTGCACGCGGCGCTCAAGCGCCGAATCGGAAAGGAAGGCGGGCGTGGGCAGCGCCGAGAAAAACGTGCCGCTATCGGTCACGTAAAACCATAAATACGCAGGGTCGGGCCCGCCGTTGGCCAGCGAGTCGAGCTGCACGGGCAGTGGCTGGCGGCTGCACCCCAAAACCGTATCAGGCAACATCACCACTGGGTTGGGACTGATGCTGAAACTGGTGGTGCTGCTGTCGGAGCAGCCACCTTCGAGCGTCACGGCCAGCTGCACGTCATAATTACCGGGCGCGTCGAAGCTGTACGTCTGACTGCTTCCCGATGAGTTAAACACATCGCCGGCGGGGTTAAACGTCCACTGCCGGGCAACGGTGGGGGCGGTGGCGGTGCTGTTGTCCACGAACGCCAGCAACTCGTCGGCACACAGCGCTTCGGGCAGCTCGATCTGCACCTCGGGCGGCTGGGCAAAACTAAAGCTGCGCAAGATGGTGTCCTCGCAACCGTTTTGGGTGTTGACGATGAGCTGCGCGATGGCCTGGCCCTCTGGTGGGGTGAAGCTGGGGGGCGTGGGTTGCGTGGAGCTCACGCCGCCGGGCAGCGTCCAGTCGTAGCCCGTGATGTTGTCGCCGGGGTAGTTAAAGCTCGGTAGTACGTCCGTACTAACCCCTGCACAGCTCTGGCTGAGCTCAAAATCGGCACTGGGCAGCGGCAGCATCTGGGTCACAGTATCAGCACAGCCATTGTCGCCCAACGCGGTGAGTGTCACGACCTTCGCGCCGGGGTTGATAAACTCGTAGTCGAAGACCGCACCGGGGTTCACGAGCAGTTGCTCATCAATGCCCATGTTCCAGGTGCTCACGCTGATGCTACCCGACGTGTAGACGCTGGTGTCTTCGAAAGTCACCGCGCCCGTGGCACAAGGCGCCGATGTAATGTCGAAACCGGCCTGCGGACGTTCGCGCACTTCGAGGGTGGTGTCGAGCGTGGCGGTGCAGCCGTTGGTGGCGGTGGCCGTGATGTTTACAGGCGTGCTCAGGTTAAACGGCAGCACCACGCTCACAGTGTCGCCTGCAAGTGTCTGTGTATCGATCGCCCAGGCAACGCTGGTGCCCGTCAATACGCTGTTAGTGTCTTGCACAGCAAGGGTGATATTGTCGTTGGCGCAAAGCGTTGTGTTCAAGACACCAAAACTCAATTTGGGTACTGGTTTGGGCAATAGGCTCCCACTTAGAGTATAGCGGCGGTTGCCATCAATCTGCGCCTCAACTGCATACATGAGCTCTTCGTCTTGCAGGAGTGAAACGGTAGTGTTCTGAGCAAGATCATAGCTGGGTACCGAAATTGAGTCTGCACTGAAACGTCTTACGAAATACGCATTGTTGTTTGCATCCATACCCAAGCCATACACATCGCCAGCTTGCCAACTAAAAGCGACCCCAGCCCAACCCGCACCGCTGTGCGAAAAAGTGGCGGTGGGTGGTGCACTCCAGCCATCTTTCATTTCTAGGATCTGAACACTACTGGCATCACCCGTCGCGATGTAGCGTTCGCCAAAGCGCGAATAAACGTTCAAGTTGAGTACAAACCCACTGAAATTGTGAACGAGCGTGTTGCTATTGGGCGTAGCAGTCAAGCTGTCGTCAAAAGCGAGCGCATACAACTGTGCGTTGCCGTTAATACACAATAACGTTAGGGCGCCATCGCAGTCCTGCACGCTGCTTAAGGCAGACGCTCGCCGACCACCTGTTGTAATGTCAAACGTTGACTGAGGCATATTCAGCCAACTGTCGCCCAAATTTAACGCAACAAGTTTGGCATCGCCCTGCCGCCCACCAATGATGAGATAGCGAATGCCGCCGGGGGACAGGTAGGGCTCTGCACTACGAATTGCCTGCAAGTTGTAATTACTGACATCAATCGTGGTAACCGCTGGATTGTTGTCGGTCAAAGAATCGAGTCTCAACCTAAAAACGGTGCCGCCGTTGCTGACAATAAAACCAATCCATTGAGAATGTTCGGGGGCATAAACGAGCTCAAGTGACGAGTAACCAACACCTAAATCTAACGTACTTAATGAAATAGGATAATACACAGGGTTGTCTAGCCCGTTCGTTAAATCTGCAATCAACACTTGCTTTTTGTTTGATATGTAGGCAACCTTTCGTGTTGCCGAGTCAACAATGGAGATTCGATAAAACGGATTTCCTACGGGTTCAAATTGAGCACTCGCGCTGGGATCATCAAAAAAAGCCTGTGGTGTTGTGCTAAGTTCTTCGAGTGCAAAATCCCAAACGTAGTTATTAAAGTTTCCCCCCGCAGAAAAAGCGATTGGTGCATTCTGACAGGTGTCGGTGCTTTGCCCTATCGTAACGTTCAACACCGCAACCTGGGTATCTATTCGAATGGTATCCATGCAACCAGTGTTTGTAGAAAGCACCAAGCGCGGGTTGTAGGCACCCGATACGTCGTATATGAAATCGTAGGACTGAGCGTTTTGAACGGCAGAGAAACCCAGTCCATTGTCGGGGTCCAATTCGGCGAATTGCACTTGAGCAAGCGGGTAGTCGAACATGGGTACGAACTGGTATGTGCCGATATCACAAGCCTTTTCGAAATCCAGCCGGGCTTTGGCAATGCCCACCGTATCCGTCAGACGATCCGTGCAGCCGTTGTCATCTTCAATAAGTAACTCGAGCGGCAGTTCACCGGCAGTCTGAGGCCAGTACGAGAGCGTCGGCTGGCTGCTAACCACTGTATCTTGACCGATAATCCAGGTGGCCGGTTGGAGTACACCGCTGCCAGCCGTACTCGTGTTTGAAAGGATGAGGCTATCGTTTGCACAGACCACATTGGTAGAAAAGCCTGCTGTTGGCGGGGTAGTCAAAGAAACCGTTTTTGTGATATCATCTGTGCATCCGTCCGCCGTAGTCACGCTTAGGTTTACATCATAGGGCCCAGGTGGTGCAAAGGTGTGGGTGGGTGCAAAGGCGTTGCTAGAAGAACCATCGCCGAAATCCCAAAGGTATTGCGTGCCTGGCTGCGTTGTATCGGGCGTGGAAAGGTTCTCAAAAGCAACTACACTCGGCGAGCAGAGAAAGCTGAAGTCCGCCGTTGGATTGGGGCTCGCCTGTAGGGTAGCGCTGGTTTTGCCTGCCCGCCCCAGCGCATCGAAAGCTGTCAGACCGACAGTGACAGTTGTGGTATCCGGAAAGCTCAAATTGGGTAGGCTGTCGATGCTAGCGCCAGGTAAGCCATTTGTAGATTCTGCAAATGTCAGCACAGTAAGCGTGGCATCGTTGCCGCCACCTAACGCAAAACTGTGCACTTGCCCATCGGGTGCAAGAAAGAGATTAGAGCCCGCGTGAGCTGACAGCCCCGTATACGAACCGAAAGTGGCTGCACCACCCGGCGAGCTAAGGCTGGCAGTCGAGATTAAATCCTTTTGGTTATTTAAAAACCCATTCCCGGTCAGGAATAACTCCCCATAGTTGTCAAAACAAGACAGATGCTGATGCCAGCCGTTAAAGCTTCCAAGTAAAGTATAATCGGGTGAAGTACTGAGTGTATCAGCAAAAGTGAGTCGACTGACATTCGTGCGGTTGACTCTTTCTAATAAAAAAACATAAGTCGAGTCGCAAGTCTGATAACTTGCGAGATCCAATGCACCTCCTGTTGCCGGAATCGTCCGTAATATCGGAGAGGGATTGGTCACAGAATCACGAAACGTGACCCAACCGATGGTGCCAATGCTGGCTTGCTCTGACCCAATGAGTACATGCCAGCCATTGGCATCAGAAAGGACGGTTGTTCCGCGCGCTGACGGAGATATGCTTGAAATATCCACGCTTGACACCGTCGGACTAGTATCGGTAATATCCGCGAAATCATATAGGATCAGATCACTGCCTCCTCTAGGTGCAATGATGCCACGGTAGCGCCCATCGCCCAGCGGTACCATTTCCAGTTGGCCAAAGTTTTGTACAAGCGCGCCACCGGGGTTGCCAAGTGGTACATAAGTCGGGGGGGCCGTGGGCGCGTTTCCAAAATCCAAACGAATAATCTCAGTGGACGAAGTGACAAAAACGTACAAACTACCGTCCTCCCAAATCGGGGTTGTGTTATCCATGCCATTACTCGTAAACTGACTACCAAAGTTCGCATCAATGACAACTTCTGATGGGGCTTGACTAAAATCGGTCAGCCCCCAATCCCAGATAAGTGAGTCGGCTCCGAGCGTCGCGTTTTCGATCGTATTAACCCCTTCACAGAGTCCACTATTCGCGCCAATAGCTGGCGTAGGCAACACGCACTGCGCTTTGACCTGCACGAAAAAACCCAACATCAGACCCCAAAACAGCAGTGCGCTTACGGTGAAACCGATCAAGCGACGGGTTATCAGACTGAACGCGTCGGATGCTCTTAACCCAGGAGGGGCACTTTTTTGCGTGTGATCGTGGAGGGTGGTCATGTAAACAAAGTTAAGTGTTTGGGCATCGTGAGCTCTGGATATAATTTTGATCACGATACTTACCATCGGGTTCGCTTCAAGCTCAAAAACAAAAAGTCACTAAAGCGGGGCAATTCAGTACCGAAAGCAGTGGCAACCGGTATATTACGAGTATTCATGCATGTACTAAAATTAGCTTGCGGTTTTAATTTAAACTAGCTGGTGCACCCTCGAAGGAGTTGAGTTGATCGAACGATTTTCACAAACCTAACTCCAACCTACTAAAACTCGTTTCAAGTATGCGTACGAGTTGGTAAGACTTGTACTGCTGCCACCAACGAGCAGGTATATCAACAGGCAACAGGGTTTGTCATGCCGATCTGAAATGACAGTTTTGGTAAGCACTTATCAAACAGGTAGCGGAAATTTTACATCATTTCTAACTCATTATGCTGCTTCTACATCACTATTGCAATCTAACGGAATCCAGTTTTAGTTTCATCTCTCACGGTTTGAAGGATATCGTTTATTGAGTGAGTTTCATCATGGCGCTGCTGAATGGTCAAGTACTTTGCTCTATGCCCCCCACCCTACCGATACCCATTGCGCTCGAGCCACTGGCTCACAGCCTTCTCCACACGCAACCGCCCCGCTCTTGTGAACCGCTACGTGCAGAGCGCGCTCGAGAACTGCATCGGCCCCACGAGCGAGCAGCTGGCGCTGAGCGCCGGGCAGAAGCCTCGGAATTGAGCCCCCCTGGAGTGCACGCTGGAATTAGGACTCAGACCTTAACTTTGTGTAAGGTTGAATATTGATTGCATGCCCGTCCCCTTTCTCGACTTCACAAAAATGAACGCCGATGTCGATGGCGACATCCGAAAAGCCTTCACACGGGTGTGGGACAGTAAGTGGTATGTGCTAGGCCAGTCGGTGACCGACTTTGAACAGGCCTACGCTGAGTATTGCCAAACTAAACACTGCGTGGGCGTCAGCAACGGGCTAGAGGCGCTGCACCTGAGTCTGCGCGCACTCCAGATCGGCGAAGGCGACAGTGTGATCGTACCCAGCAACACGTATATCGCCACCTGGCTGGCCATCAGTTATGTCGGTGCGGAGATCATCCCCGTAGAGCCGCGCGAAGCGACGGGCAACCTGAACCCGGAGCTCATCGAGGCAGCGATTAAACCGAACACCAAAGCCATCATGCCGGTGCATCTGTTTGGCCAGGCTTGCGAGATGGACGCGATCATGAAAATCGCCAACGCACACGGGCTCAAGGTGATCGAAGACAACGCCCAGGCACAGGGCGCCGCGCACAATGGGCAATCCACCGGCAGCTTCGGGCACGCGAACGGTACGAGTTTTTACCCCGGCAAGAACCTGGGTGCGCTGGGCGATGCGGGGGCCATCACGCTCAACCACAGCGAGCTGCAGCAAGAGCTGCTGAGCTTGCGCAACTACGGCTCGCACAAAAAATACCACAACGACCGCATCGGCTACAACGTGCGGCTTGATGAGCTGCAGGCGGCGTTCCTGCACGCGAAACTACCGCATCTGGACAACTGGAGTCGCGAGCGCCAGGCCATCGCGGCGCGCTATGACACTGTCGTCGACGAAATAGCGGGGATCAAGCGCCTGCAACTGGCCGAGGGCAGCACCTGTGTGTATCACCTCTACCCCATCCGCGTTGCTGCACGCGATGAGTTGCAAAGCTTCCTGAAAGACAACAAGATCGGGACATTGATCCACTACCCCATCCCGCCACATTTGCAAAAGGCCTATGCGCACCTACGTTACGAAAGGGGCGCCTTCCCCATCGCCGAACGCTGGGCGCTCGAGGAGCTGAGCCTGCCGATTTATCCGGGCTTATCTGAGGTGCAGCAAGACGCGGTTGTTGATGCGCTGCAGACGTTTGCAGCAGCTGGATCTTAAGCTGTTTAGTCAGCACCTTACACAGGTGTATCATTGGCATCTTGTGACTGCCAAATCTTGTCAACGATGAAATTGGGTCGGTTGCGCGCGGCATCGAGCGCGCGCCAGATGTATTCGCCCAGAATGCCCAGCCCGATCATCTGAAACGCCGAAACGAATAAGATGACAACCATAAGCGTGCTCCAGCCTTGGATAGGCACCCATCCAGCTATACGAGCAATGATGATGAACAAGCCATACAGCAAAGCCAGCCCCCCTAGCACCAGGCCAGTGACCGAAAGCGCGCGGATGGGGAAAAATGAGAACGAGACGAACGAGTCGATAAACAGCTTAAGCTTTTTTGAGAACGTCCAGCGCGATTTGCCCACCTCGCGCTTGCGGCGGGTGTAGGGGATGGTGACATAGTCGTAGCCGAGCCAGGCGAGAAGGTACAGTTGATGTGCGTTTTGCTCGTTCATCTGCACGGCATGATCACGTAGTTCACTATCAAACAGGACGAGATCGAAACCACCGTCCGGGATGTCTGGGATCGCATAGCGCTTCATCAGTTTGTGAAACGTGCCCGAAACGATACGCTGATGCCAAGGTTCATCGCGCGACTCTCGGTTGGCGATAACTAGTTTAACGCCTTTTTGCCAGTAGTTTAACATCTTTGTTATCAACTCAGGCGGGTCCTGCAAATCGGCCGTTAGTATCGTGCAACAGTCACCAGTAGCGTAATTCATACCAGCCAGTATTGCATTAAATGCACCTACGTTTTTGGCCAACTTCACCACCCGCACCTGCCGGGGACGCTGCTCGCGAATTTTCATCAACTCGGTAAGGGTGCCGTCTTTCGAGCCATCGTCTACAAACACGTACTCAACTTCAAAGGCCTGCGGATAATCCACCTCGCGCTCGAGCAGCTCCGCAAACGTAATTGGGAGGTTCTGCTCGTTGAAGTAGCACGGCACGATAATGGACAACTTAGGCATCTAGGGCTTGATTTAGGGTTAAATTAACCTGACAAATCTAAAATTCATCCCTTTGGCAAATGAAGTTTAACCAGCGTAACGTCTATATCAGCCCGAGTGCCACCATTGGAAAAAACGTTCGCATCGGTGATAATACGACGATCTACGACAATGTAGTGATTGGCAATAATACCACGATTTGTAACGACTGTGTGATTGGAGAGCCGGTGTCTGATTATTACAATAACCCAGACGCGTACGAGAACCCCAAGACAAGCATTGGCGCCAACAGCCTCGTTCGCAGTCATACCTTGATTTATGCCGGCACGAAAATCGGAGAGGGCTTTTCGTGTGGACATCGGGTTACCATTAGAGAATTCTCAAGCCTTGGCGAGCGCAACCGGGTGGGGTCCCTTTCAGACTTGCAGGGAAATTGTAAGTTTGGCGACCACGTCTGGCTCCACTCAAATGTTCATATTTGCCAACATGCCAACGTGGGAAATTTTGTATTCATATATCCTTACACCGTTTTAACCAATGATGCCAAGCCTCCCTCCGATGATCTAACCGGGCCTAAGGTTGGTGATTTTACTCAAATTGCAGTGCATTGCGTATTGTTACCCGGTGTTAGTGTCGGTCGGCACTGTCTGGTTGGGGCGAATTCGGTTATCGGAAAAGATTTCGATGACTATGGTTTAATTATTGGCTCCCCGGCGAAGCAAATCAAAGATGTCAAAGAGTTAAAACACGCAGAAAGCACTAAAACTTTATACCCCTGGCCCCAACGCTTTGAACGCGGCATGCCCTGGGCCGGGCAAGATTTTGACACCTGGCTGGCCAACTCAAAATATGCCCAGTGACTCTGTTCGCTGCAGCAGGCTACCAGGCCTCGCCTGCACGCGGCCTTCTTTGGCCTAAGTTTGCGGCCCGTGGGTCGTTTTAAACGCTTCGTAGTCACGTATGTAGTCCGATTCCTCGTAACGGGTAGACGCAAGTATCAACTGCACTGCCGTGTGCGAATACTGCATCGTGTGCCAAACGTTGGGCGGTACGTATAGCCCCTTCTTGGGCGAGTCGAGTACGAAAGTCTGAACCTCGCCCCAGCCATTCTCGGTCGTTACGATTATGCGCCCGCTTACGGCGATCAGAATCTGCTCTGTGTGATAATGCGCGTGCCTTCCGCGCACCACGCTTTCAGGCGTGTGATACGTCCAAACCACCCGCTCTACATCAAAGGGCATCGCCGAACTGCCATTTTCTGCAATCGACAGGAAACCGATTTCCGAGCGTCCGTTGTTCGGGAAATTTATCAAATGCGGCGGCTGAAAATCCGTTTGCGCTGGGGTTGGCATCTCTGCTTTTGTGACTAGTTGGCCGACAAATTAAACACTTTCGGCCGCTCGGGCCTTAGCTATGCTCAATCTCCCTCACCTCTCCCACGGTATGTCCCTACCGATACCCATTGCGCTCGAGCCACTCGCTCACGGCCAGCTCCACGAGCTCGCGCTGAGTCACGCGGCGCTCCTGTTTGCGCTTTTCCATCACGATGGCCATGTCCAGCGCCTCGATCAGCCGCCGTGGGATGCGCACGTTCAGCTGCATGAGTTCCTCTTCCGGTGGCGCAGGATTGGGCGTCGTTTTCGGTGGTTGTTTGGGCTCAGGCGTCGCTTTTTTAACGCCCTCCCCCACCCCACTCTGCGGTGAAACTTGAGGTTGCGGGGCATCCACGGGGCGCACCTCCTGGATGGGTGGCTTGCGCTTCTTCTCGCTCGCCGAACTCGCCAGCTGGGCGAGCTTGTCAAGGCTGTTGGGGTTGGGTTTGTCTTTTTTGGGCATAAGTCAGCTGGTTATGAGAATCGGTAATGGCCCGGTACATCCTGAGGGCTTGCCCGAAGGACTTTCTCGCCCTGCTGCACGCGAGATCTCGCGACCTTTCACACGAGGAGGTCCTTCGCTCCGAAGACTCCGCTCAGGATGTACCGGAGGGTGTTTCAAACATAATGAATAGCGAGAAGCTAACATAGTAAACTAATTTACTAGCAAAATAGCAAACTATGCGTATAAAGCTCTATCACGCAATCAAACTCAGCACCTCCCCCATCAGCGCCCGGATTTCCATCTGCGCCTTCTCGTCCGTGTCGTTGAACACCCCGCCGTGCATGGCGCTACGCCCGTAGGCGATGCGCTCGGTGACCATCGTACCCAGCACCGGCTCGGGGTAGCGCGAGAGCGTCTTGCGCAGCTCTTGCACAAAACTGCGCGTAGCGTAGCGCCCGCGGTTGAGCACGATGGCCGCCTGTCCGTCGTCGGAGAGGTGCGCGCGGATGAGCTCGAGCGTGTGCTCGATCGCCAGCGCATCGGGCACCCCCACCCCGCAGGGCACGAGCACCAAATCGGAAATGCTCACGAGCGCGGGCACCTGACTAGACAGATACGGCGGGGTGTCGACGAGGATAAACTTGTAGTCGTCAAGCGTGGCGAGCTGCGCGAGATCTTCGGGCGGTTCGAGCAGCTCGAGCGCTGAGAGGCGCGCGAAATCGTGCAGCGAACCCTGGGGGTCAGCATCGACGAGCGCCGTGGGCATGTTCAGCTCTTTGAAGCAGGCGTAAAGGTTGAGCGCGAGGGTGGACTTCCCCACCCCGCCCTTCTGGTTGGTGATGGTGATGATGCGTGGCATTGGGCGATAGTAGCAGCTTAGATGTGCACCACACTAGCTTGCTAGCAAACTAGCTTAATGTGGGTATAGTTTATTATGCTGCTAATATACACGCTTTTATAGCCTCTACACCGCTTTTGTAAACTGAAATAACCTAACCACTTAGCCTGCTAGTTTACTAGCAAGCTATACACGTAGTATATCATTCTTGCAGAAAGCGAAAACAGCCGGTACATCCTGAGGGCTTGCCCGAAGGACCTACTCGTCCTACTGCTCGCCATATCGTACACCCTTTCACACGAGGAGGTCCTTCGCTGCGCTCAGGATGTAACACCTTGTTGCAGTTAAAAGTAAAGCCGGCACATCCTGAGGGCCGTCTTCGGCCCAAAGGACCTACTCGATAAGTTGCGTAAAAGCCAGTCAAGCAGTAAGCTAGTTAAATAGTTTAGTAGCATATCAGCACACTAGCAAGCTACCAAATCCGCGACGCAAAGTGCTGCAACTGCAACACCACCAGCGTGTCGTCCTCTCGACGGGCGGTGTAGAGCTGCACGCGAAACGGCAGGTCGAACGCCCGCAGATCGGCCGCGTAGTCGAAAAGCTGCCGACCGGCCGTGGCATCCACCCGGGCGAGGTTAAGGTTGTAGTCGACCAGCTCGTCGAAAAACCGGCGGTCGCGTTTGTTGCGCAGCCACCGCGATCGGCACTGCAGATAGCTCCGATGCGCGAGTTTGAAAACCGTCAGCTGCTCGGCCAGCGCCGGGCCCAGCCAATCGATAGCCACCGGCAGCGGCAAAATGGGCTCGCAAACTGGCGTGCAGTGCGCCGCCTCGTGCAGTTCGAGCAGCGTTTCCAGCACATCGCCGGGCTCAGGCGTCTCGGGTAGGGTGCCGCGCAAACCCACGGGCATGGCGTGCAGCGGGTGGCGCGTCGGGGGGCGGTGCTCAGGCGTGGCGGGCGTTTCGGGGAACATCATGCCTGAAAATCGCGCGCGACGTTGCGAAAGTTAACCCCCGCCGCCTGGGGTGTTAAATGCCGCGATGTGTGCTGCCCAAAGTGTTAACAAGCTGGTACATCCTGAGGAGCGCAGGGACGAAGGAACTCCCAGCCCGACTGCACGCGAGAAAGTGCGCCCTTTCACACGAGGAGGTCCTTCGCTACCGCTCAGGATGTAACATCTATATAGAGTGAGACTTACCGTTGGTACATCCTGAGGGCTTGCCCGAAGGAGCTCCTAGCCCGACTGCACGCGAGATAGCCGCCCATTCACACGAGGAGGTCCTTCGCTGCGCTCAGGATGGAACAGCTTGTGTTGTGGGTAAGTGAGCCGGTACATCCTGAGGAGCGCAGCGACGAAGGACCTACTCGCCCCACTGCACGCGAAGTGGAGCACCCAACTGCCCACCAACGCTCTGAAGCAAATGGCTTAGCAAACTATCGAGCTAGCTCTTTATTTTACTATCAAACTAGCGAACTATACATAGATCAGCACCTTGGCCACGGCCCGGCCTTCAGGCCATCGAGGCCGTGGCCATATAAGGTTTAAAACCTTATTATGTTTAAAGGGAAAATCGCCGATGTAATCGCCTGAATATCAGTCTGGCCCGATACCGCAGCGTGTTTGCGCATCACAAAAACGTGGGCGCTGATCACAAAAACGGGCCGTTTGGGTGTGTGCCGATCACAAAAACGTGGGCACTGATCACAAGTCTGGGGGACTTTCGGGTGTTTACTAATCACAAAAACAGGCGGGCGTTTGCTTGGGAATCGATGCCGCAACGTGTTTACTAATCACAAAATTTGAGCGTCTAAGGCTACCGAACACCGACCAAAGTCGGTCATCTTTACTCAGATTCTTGGCCGTTTCATCTGCAGTTTCAGCCAAGATACACGCGATCTCACACTTGCCAATCACAAGTTTTGAAGCGCTTGGCCGGTCGGGTGGGGGAGTGTAAACGCACTCTGCGTGCTGATTTAAAGGCAGTTAGCCCCGTTTGGTACAAAATCACGTCGTTTGCAGCTTCTGTACTTGTTTACTAATCACAAAGTTAACACCGCCCGTCTCGCCAAACCCGCCTCACATGGGTGCATGCACCCATTCGTGTTAAAAACTTGTGATTAGAAAACACGCCCCAGCGCGATCGATAGGGCAGGGGGGGCAGTAAAAATCGCGGTCTCTGCTTACATTCCCGCGCCTCCGTTTTGTGATTAGACCTTCACGCAGGCGTTGTAACTTTTCGGCGATGCGACACTTGTGCCATAGCGTATTCCCAGCTCACCCCCGCCAGTTACATCCAGCGCGTACTATCTCGTGTGCAGTGTTGCGAGTAGGTCCTTCGGGCCGAAGACGGCCTTCAGGATGTACCAACTTTTCCTCTCACAATGTGAAGCGATAACATGAACCAGCACTTCCTCGATACCCAGCTTTTCCCTGCCGCCTTTGCTGAGGCCGAGCGCCTGCTGCCCGAATTTGAGTTTCGACGAAAGGGCAGTAATTGGGTGAGTACCAACCGCTTGAAGGTGACGGGCGAAGAAGGCGACGCCAAAGGCATCGTGCAGTATTGGGAGCGCGCGCCGTACTGTCTGGTGGACTTCACGCGTGGGACGGTCGGGCTGATCGATTACGTGATCGACGCGCCGCAGCACCCCCTCGCCAGCGATTTCGTATCTGCCGTGCAGTATCTGGCCGATCAGTTGGGCCTGCGGCTGCCCGAGCGCGAAATGACCCCCGAGCAGCGCCGCAAACGAGAAGCCAACGAGCTACACACGCAGATTTGGTCGGAGGTGCACCGTAGTTGCCGTGCAGCCTTAACCCGCCAGCTCGAGCAGGGTGGGGCGGTGGCACAATACTTGCAAGGGCGTGATATTGCCACGGATAACCCGGCGTATGAGCCACTGGGTGCGGTGCCGGATCTTGCCGAGCTGCAGCACAGCTTGCTGCATGCGGGGTTTTCGGAGGCGCAAATACGGGCGCACGTCAAGCTGCCGAGCGGGGTGGGGAAGAGCCATTTGCTGTCCATTGCCTGGCGCGACCCCGTCGGGCGGGTGCAGGGCATGACCTTCCGCAGCCTGGGCGAGCCGCCGGAGAATCGCCCGAAGTATCTGAACAACAAAGCTTTGCACCCAGATGCGCCGAGCTTCAAAAGTCAGCTCGTGTTTAATCTGCGACAAATCCGGCGGGGCGAGGAGGCGATTTTGGTGGAAGGCCCGCTCGATGCGCTGCAATGTGAGGCGGCGGGTATCGCGAATGTGGTGGCCGTTGGGGGTGGCGGGAAGCTCAGCGACACTCAGCTGCAGCATCTGACGCGGGCGAACGTGCGGCGCATCACGCTGGCGTTTGATAACGACAAGGCTGGCGTGCATCTGACTCGCCGGGCGCTCGAGCAGCTGCGGGCGCTCAACTATCGCCAGCAGGCGGATATTGCGCTATATGTGCTCGATTACACCGGCTTTGCTTCTGGGGTGCAGCAGTCGGGTGTGGGGGCGTCAGGTGTGAAGGATCCGGGCGAGTGGCTGCAGCAAAACGGCGTGCAGCATTTCGAGTCGGCATTGCAAGCCGCGCCCCTGGCCATTGTGTGGGAGTTGCAGGAGCTCGCGTTCGAGCATCTGGGCGGGTTGTTCCCGACGGACAAGCTGACCCACAAACAGGCACAAGATTTACTGGAAGCTGCTGCCACGGTGATGCTGCAAATCAACTCGCCCCACGCGTTGGCACGGGCCCGGCAGTGGTTCGACGAGCGCCGTGAGCAGTTCGAAGACCACCTGGGTTTCCCGCTTGAAACCTTCGACCAGTTGGCCGAACGCAAACGCGACGAGCAGGCGCACCAGCATTACAAACGCGAGCTGCGTAACCTGCTGGCACGCACCGATGAACTGCTACGCCAGGATCAACCCGAGGCCGCCGAGGAGCTGCTGCGCACCCGTGGGGCGACGATCCGAGAGCAGCAGCAGAGCAGCCATTTTGCACGGCAGTTACAGCCAGTCTCCAGAGAACAACTTACCGAACGTTTACAAGCTGCGCCGACTGAT
>CAZTEZ010000038.1:0-15677 GCA_964611815.1 uncultured Bacteroidia bacterium
GTGCCCGGCACTTTCGACCAGTACAGGCCTTTGTGCTCGAGCATCACGACCGGGTTGGGGTCGTAAAATGCCGCTTTGAATAGCCCTTTGAAATCCGCCGCCGTCGACGGATACACGACTTTGATGCCGCGGATATTCGCCAGCACGCTCTCGACTGAGCTGCTGTGATAGGGCCCGCCGCCGCCATACGCCCCGATGGGCACTCGGATGAGGCTTTGCACCGGCCACTTGCCCGCCGACAGGTAACACGAGCGCGAGAGCTCCGTGAACAGCTGATTGATGCCCGGCCAGATATAGTCCGCAAACTGCACCTCGACTACGGGCTTGCAGCCGACAGCGCTCATCCCGGCCGTGCTGCCAATGATGTAGGCCTCCTGAATGGGCGTGTTAAACACGCGGTTGTCGCCGTACTTTTTGCCGAGTGTCGCAGCTTCACGGAACACCCCGCCCAGCAGTGCGCCCACATCCTGACCGTAGAGCAGGCTTTCAGGGTGGGCCTCGAAAATCTCCTTCATGGCGTGCAGCCCGGCGTCGACCATCACAATGGGATCGGCGCCCTCAGGTGCGCGTACGCCTTTTTCTTCGGTGATGGGCGTGGGGGCGAAGACGTGCGTCGTGAGGTCTTCGGCGGTGGGTTCGGCGGCGGCTTTGGCGTTCTCAAAGGCCTGCTCGCATTCCGCTTTCGCTTCATCCTCAATGTTTGACAACGCGCTGGTGTCAATACCGATATCCAGCAGCTTGGCACGCAGGTGAGTGATGGGGTCGCGTGCGGCGAGCTCGTCGAGCTCGTCGTCGCTGCGGTAGAACTCTTTGCGCACACCGCTGGTGTGGTGGTTCAGCAGCGGCACTTCGGCATGCACGAGCATCGGGCGGCGCTCTTTGCGTACAGTTGCGTACACTTTGTTCAGCGTGCGGTAGCAGTCCATGAAGTCCGAGCCATTCTCGATGCGGACGGTATCGAGGCCGGGGAAGCCGGCGGCAAATTCCACGGCATCCATCTTACGCATCTCGCTACCCCGCGCTGAAATCCCCCAGTCGTTGTCCTGAATCAGATAGACGATCGGCAGCTCTTTCAGAATCGCCATCTGGAATGCCTCCGACACCTCGCCCTCGGTCACCGAGCCATCACCCAGCGAACAGACGACGATCGGCGGGTTGTCGACCTCCCAATCGCCGATGCCAGCTAACTCTTTGTACTTCAGGCCATGCGCAGTGCCCGTCGAGGGGATCGCCTGCATGCCCGTGGCCGACGACTGAAATGGAATCTTGGGCTTGTCGTCGTCACGCAGAGATGGGTGGGCGTAGTACATGCGCCCCTCTGAGAAGGGGTCGTCTTTTTTGGCGAGCAACTGCAGCATCATCTGCTCGGGCGTCATGCCGATGCCCAGCAAAATCGACTCGTCGCGGTAGTAGGGGTAGACGTAATCGTGCGGCTGCAATTGCATGGCGGCTGCCAACTGAATGGCCTCGTGACCTCGCGAGGTGCTATGCACATACTTCGCCACATTGCGGTTGTCGTCGTAGAGCTGCGCCATTTCTTTGACGTAGCACATACGGCGGTAAGCAAGCAACAGGGTATCGAGTTCGACGCGGACTTTACTGGCAGCTAACATGTGTTAGGAGATTTGGTGGTCATCCGAATATACGCATTTTAGGCCGTACAAGACGGGGTTATCCACGTGGTGGCTGGCGGCTCAGGCGGCTTTGTCGACAATACGCACTGAAACTGGCGCATTTACACGCCAAACTTGCTTTCTTTCGTTGTTAAGGTCAATCTGCTTCTACGTATGCGCAAGTCGCTCCTCCTTCTGGGTTTCCTATTGCCACTGCTGTTCATGCAGCCAGCTCGAACGCTGGCGCAAGATGCACAAGCCGCTGAGGCTGAGCTTAATCAGGTGACGCAGGGTCTGGAAAAGCTGTACGAGCGGTACAACACCAAGGTGCTGAACGACCCGGAGAACGAAGGCGCTCGCAGTATGCTGGACGCCCTTTCGGCTGCGCTGAACGCCATCGAAGCCTTCAAAATTGGTGGCGCGAAACCCTCGCGAGTGTACATGGAAGCAAACAAGTCCCACAAAGAAGCCCGGCGCTACGACACCGACGACGCCCGCATAGCCGTTCGGCTGCTCGATCGCCTGAAAGCCATCGCCCCCAACCTGCCCGGCGCTGAAAATGACACTGAAGCCCTTGAAGAAATTCGCGAAGAGGAAGACCCCACCCCCAGCGTCGATGACCTGCCACCGGCTGAGGTAGAACCCGCTGACACTGCCCAGGCCCCTGCCAAAACCGATCAGAACCTGCTGCTTGGCTTGCCAACCACCGGCTTCTTTCTCGTCATCGGCTTGCTGGTGCTCATGTTCATGATCGCCATTGTTTTCACCGTGCTTTTGCGCAAATCAACCCGCGCGAGCCAGGAACGCATCGTTGAGCTGGAGAAGCGCCTGGAGAATCTGGAGTACGTCGGCGACAGCAAATCGAGCACCGATGCCGTGAAAACCAGTCAGCTGGGCAAGCGCGTCGACACGCTCGAAAAAAACACAATGGGCTTCATGGAGGAACTCGAAAGCCGCATTGCCAGCGCTCAATCTGCACTCGACGACCTGAACAAGAACAGTGGTCAGCATCAGGCGTCTACGCAGGTGCTGAGCGAGGAGCTGGAGTCCGTCAAGCTGCTAAAAACGCGTCTGGACATCATCGAGGCGCGCATTGAATCGGGTGCCATTGCGTCCGACGACGACAAGCTGCCAGAACCCTCGGAGACCGCAGCCGGCGATACGGTGATCAATCAGATTGTGCCCAAAGGCATCGTCAAATCGCGTGGCGTGCAGCTAATTGAGCTGCTACGCACGCTGAAAGACAAGACGAAAATCGCGGCGCTCAATCGCCTGATCGGCGAGGTCATCCCCGGTTTGGAGGATGCCAGCAACAGCGGCAACCTCAACGACATCAATCTGACCACGCTCGGCGAAGCCATTCAGTTGGCCTTTGTAAGCGGGCAAAACGAAGACAACCGCGTGCTCTACGAGAAAATCCGCGATGCCATTGAGCAAATTGGCTTCAAAATCACGGACAAAATGACGGGCCGTCAAGCGTTTTCGGACTACTACGCCGACAACATCCCCTTCGATGAGTACATCACCATGCCGAAAGTGCGCACCGAGGCCTACCCCAGCCATGAGGCCGCCAAGCAGGAAATCGAAAACAGCCCGCTCTTGCACGATTCGCTGAAAAACACGGTACTATACACCCTGCGGCCCACCATCCAGGTGATGGAGCGCGGCGCGCAGCGCGTGATTGCGAAGGGCGAGTTTGTGGTGCAGGCTTAAAATGCAAAAAAAGGTTAGTCATCCTGAAGGCGGAACTTGTGGAGCCTGAAGGACCTACGTTAATTGTGTGTGATCGGTGTTTGGAAAAACCGACTCAGATCCCTCCTTCGTCGGGATTTCATCTACGGTTTTCCGATAGACGTATAGATAGAAACCGCCCTCCACGAATCCTTTCGACACCGCTATGCAGCCAAGTGCTTGCATGATGCGGTCATACTGATTAACGCCGAGTGAATGGTGCGTAACGAGTAGCTCTCCAACGCTCCCCTGCGCTTGTCCCTGATGTTCTCCGCTGGTAAACGCAATTAATCCATTTGCAGCTGTGAGAGAGACAGCTTTTGACAGTGCAATCTTCTGAATATTAGGCTGCAAGTGACACATAGCACCCCAAGAAAACACCAACTCGAAGCGCTTTCCGCTCATAGTTAAGTCTTCCAGACGCATCGTGTAAGACTTTGCCGGATGGACTTGCGAACTGAACTGCTGAATCATTCCAGCGGAACTATCAACGCCTACATACTCCCGCACCTTTTCAGCAAAATGCATTGCAATTGGTTTGCCAGTGCCGCAACCCAAGTCGAGAACAGCAATGTCTTTTCCGAGCTGATGGATGAGGGCACCAATACTGGCCACACCCACCTCATCACCACGGTAGCTGTCATAGTCCGCTGCTATTTGGTCATAGTTTATCATGTTTTACCAACGAATCTCAGTTCCTCGCATCCAGCCCCCAGTTCAACCGGCGGCGGAGCGTCTGGAAGTAGCTCGGCGAATCGACGTTCACCAGATGCGCTTTGGCGTCTGATTTTTTCACAGCGATCTCGATGCGGCTGTCAACGTTCACCGTGCGCGAATCGAGCGCCACGAAGGCCTGGCCCGAGCGGCTTTCGATCTCGAAGCTGATCACCGCATCGTCCGGGATGATGAACGGGCGCACCGTCAGCGAATGCGGCGCAATCGGCGTAAGCACCACAACATCTGAGCCGGGCATCATAATTGGCCCGCCGCACGCCAGCGAGTAGGCCGTGGAGCCGGTGGGTGTCGAGACGATCAGCCCGTCCGTCCAGTACGAGTTCAGGTACTCCCCGTTGATGTAGGTGTGCACCGTGATCATCTCGTTGGTGTTCGCCTTGTGGATCGTCAGGTCGTTCAGCGCAAAATTGACCCCATTGAAGATCGTATCGTTCGACGCGTTCACCTCCAGCAGTGTACGTTTATCGACGGTGTAGTTGCCGTCTTTCAGCGCGGCGGTGATGCTGATAATGTCCGGCTGCTGGCCAGTCGTCAGAAAGCCCAACCGGCCAAAGTTGATACCCACGAGCGGCTTTTGCGAGGTGCCACTAAAGCGCAGCGCATCCAGCAGCGTGCCGTCGCCACCCAGCGAATAGATGAAATTGACATCGTGAATCTGCTCGAAAGACGTGTAGCGCTGCGGAAATTTCTGGAGCGCCTCCTGCAGAAAGTCATTCGCTTTCAGTTCTTCGGCATAAGTCGCGTAGATGCTGCAGTCGATGCTCTGGCTGTGCAGGTACGTGAAAAACGCCGCCAGATTGTGAAAATCTGTCCCGCTGGTCAAGCGTCCGTAGATGGCAATTTTCATGTGCTGCGCAGATTGCCACTAAGGTACGAACTCAGGGCTATCTGAGAGGCAAAATGCGCTTTCATCCAGGAGGGTGTGTTCGCAGCTATGAGAATCCGCACCTGTCAAGACTGCTGCAGAGTCTTCGCTGGTGATGAACCAGAATTTTCAGAATTGACAGAATTTTCAAAAGCAGTCTTTGATTCTGGCCAATTCTGAAAATTCTGGTTCAACCCTTACTGCTTCGCAAGGGCCGTTTCGATGTGCTCAAGCAGGTCCTCCACTTCTGCGCCGGGGTCATCGGCAAAGGCGAACACCGACAGCACGGCGATGCCATACGCGCCGGTACGCAGGATGTCGTCGATAGTATCAGCAGTGACACCACCGATAGCGATCACCGGAAACGGACTGGCTTTCACGATCTTGCGCAGGTTGTCGAGGCCGAGGTCGGGCAAGTCAATCGACTTGCTGCTGGTGCCGAACACCGGCCCCACGCCGATGTAGTCGACCTGCTTGAACTGGCTCACATGCTCAAGCTCTTTCATCGTGTGTACGGTAGCGCCAAGAATCATGTCATCTGGCAAACGGGCAATGACATCCTGAAGCGGCTCATCTTCCATGCCCACGTGCACGCCATCGGCATCCAGCTCGATGGCCTGGTCGACGTAATCGTTAATTAAAAATTTGGTGGGCGTACCTTTCACGGCTCCCATACAGGCTTTCAGCTCATCAAGATGCTTTTCCTTCGAAAAGTGCTTCTCGCGGTACTGCAAAAGCGGTGCACCAGCAGAAACAGCTGCCAACGTGAGGTCGAAATGCGAGTGTTTGCCGGTGCGGGCGGTATCCGTCAGCAGGTGCAGACGGGGGATGGCATCGCGGATGAGCTTATCGTGACTACTCATACGTCCAGGAAGCGCATCAGGGCTTTGTAGTGTTCCTGCACCTCAGAATCGGCCTGCTTGCAAGTGTAAATCGACATAATCTCGTAGCCGTAGCGCTCGAGTGCGGCGATGACACTGGGCACGGTTTCTTCCGATAACTTGATCGTCAAGAGCAGGGATTCTCGCTCGGGCACGGGCTCCATGTAGAGGCCGATGATTTTCACGTTGTTGCTCTCGATCACCCCGGCGATTTCCTGCAGGCTATAGTTCAACCACTTCAGCTCCAGCGTGATGATCGCGCCTTTGCGTGCGACGGGCAGCCAGTGCGAAATGGCTTGGAACGCTGCTTTACGTTCGATGAGGCCAATGAACTGCTCTTCGGCATCCACCACGGGCAACACGCTATGGGGGATGTCGGAAAAATCGTGCAGCACCTGCAAATGGTGCTGATCGTAGCGCAGGGTCTTGTTCGGGAGGTAGTCCAGGTCGAGGCTGTCGAAACTCTCCTTGGAGTTCGCCAGGCGCTCAACCATCTCGATGTGCACAAGACCGATGGGCAGGTCGGCATCCAGCAGTACCGTTTCGCTCAGCCCGGCCTGGGTCATGAGATCCACCACCTCGCCGGGCAGGTCATGTAGACGCGCCACGGGCAGGTGCTGCGATAACATCTCTTTAGCCAGCATGAACGGGGGTTTTCTGGGAATCAGCGGTTTGGCCGAGCTTACGGTCCAGGAAGTCGATCAGCACGCTATTGAAGCGCTCGGGCTGCTCCATCATGGGGGCGTGGCCGGCGTGGTCGATGAAAGAGAGCTCGGAATTTGGCAGCAGCTCGTGGAATTCATGCGCCACGTTGGTGGGTGTAATGTTGTCGTTCAAACCCCAGATGAGGCAAGTCGGAACGCTGATCTGCGGGATGCGGTCGCGCAGGTTCTGGCGCTGGGCATCGCGGGCGACTTTAATCACACGGATGGCCGACACGCGGTCGTTCACGATCGAGAACACCTCGTCGACGAGCTCTTTGGTGGCGGTTTCCGGGCTGTAAAAGGTGTATTCCACGCGTTCTTTGATGAAATCGTAGTTCCCTCTTTTAACGAAACCCACCCCCATTCCGTGCTCAAATAAGCCTGAACTACCTGTTAAAGTCAAGGTTTTGACTTTCTCGGGGTGGTTCAACGTGAGCAGTAAGCCAATGTGCCCGCCCAGCGAGTTGCCGATGAGCGATACTTTATCGTAGCCTTCCATCTCGATAAACTCAAGAATGAAATTCTCAATGTCGGTCAGGCTGTTCATCACCGGCTTGCCGCGGTAGATCGGGATCAGCGGAATCACGACTTTATAGCGCTGCGAGAAGTAGTCCATCGTCGCCTGCCAGTTGCTGAGGGCACCGAATAGCCCATGCAGCAAGACCAGCGGATGGCCTTCGCCTTGCTCGATGTATTGGAAATGGGCGCGTTCTTTAACCTGCATAAGCCTGTGGTTTAGAGGACGCTGGAGAGCGAGTGGCGGCCAGCCAATTCTGAATCAGCTGAGGCCCGTCTGGCGTGAGGATCGACTCCGGGTGAAACTGCATGCCACTGAGCAGCAGTTCGGGGGCCGAAAACGCCATGAGCTCGCCTTGCTCAGTCCAGGCGGTGGGTTGAAGTGTGTGAGGACAATTTACAGTTTTTACCGCTAACGAGTGGTACCGCATCACGTTCAAAGGGTGTGGTAGCCCCCGAAATTCATGCGTATTGGTATGTACTATTGCGGAGACCTTGCCGTGCATGGGCACCGGTGCGTGCTCCAGCGGCGCACGGAAATACTCCAAAATCATCTGGTGACCCAAGCAAATGCCCAAAATGGGCACTTTTCCGAGAAATTGCTCCAGTACTTTAGGTGCATGGCCAGCCTCAGCCGGTCGCCCAGGCCCGGGCGAAATGACGATGCCCGTTGGTTGCAATTCGGCCACACGCTCGAGCGTGGCAACATCGTTGCGCCACACGACGACTTCGCTGTCTGATGACGCGCTTTCGAGCAGGTTCACGAGGTTGTACGTGAACGAGTCGAAGTTGTCAATCATCAGTAACATAGGCGCAAGTTGCTCATCAGCAAGAGCTTACTGACTGAGTGTCATCAGCAGCTCATCCACAGTCACTTCTTTGTTGAACTTCTTCAGGAATTTACCGCTGGCGTTAAACACATACATCGAAGGCACGGGCGAGTACCCGAAGAATTCGTCGATGCGGTAGTCTTTGTCGAGGCCATACTTGATGTTCAAGCCGGTGCCGTCGAAGTACTTCTGGTCGAACTCGGGCACGGTCGTCGGGTCCGAGGAAGTCACGTACAAAAACTGAATGTAGTCAAGCTCACCAGCGCGCTCGGCGAGCCAAGTGGCCTGCTGCTGGCAATGCTCGCAGTCGGTGCTGAAGTAGACTACAACGAAGGGGTTGCCGGGCTCAAAGGCGTCGTCTTTGTCGAACGTGTTACCGAAAGCGTTGTAGAACGTGAAGTCCGGTACGCGGGTGAGCTTCTTATCGTCATCACCCTGAGCGTCCACGGTGGGCAACATCAGCACTAGGGCAGCGAAAAGCAGAATGTAATTGCGGATTTTCATGGTTTGAACTGTCATCACGTTGGATGTGGTAGAGTCAAAACGTGTGCCAGAATTATTTGGTGCCTGAGTGACAGCCAACTTTGAAGTCAACACATCAAATTGGATGCTGATGATCTGCTGGCAGCATGATTTTCAGCGACTTGGGCACCACTTGAATGTGAAGTTTTTCGCCCGTGTCAAACGGCTCGCCGTCGAGTTGCGCGTGGCCCGATCGCGAGCGCACCAGTGTGAGCTCCTCAAACCGAAGCCGACGGTAGTATTTCGCGCGGTCAAGCCTGCCCGTAAAAATGCGCCATACGACTTCAGGGGCCGTCCAAATCGGCGGCCCGATTACCCAGAAGCAATCCAGCTTGCCGTCTTGCATGCTTGCGTTGGGCGCCAAAATCGCCCGGTTGCCGTACTCCGAGCCGTTGATGATGCCCAGCAGGTGCGGTTGACAACTTACCTGCTTCTCGCCCGTGTCCAGCTGCAGTTTCTCCGGCCTATAGCCCGAATACTTCGAAATGGCCGTCCAGAAGTAGCCCCCGAAGCTGCGCCGTTTGGTGTTGCCGAAGACGTGAATTACCTCCGCATCGACGCCGATGCCGAAAAACGCGACGAAGGGCTCACCGTTGATGGTGCCGGTATCGATGCTTTCGATGCGGTAGTCGTTCAGCATCGCAATACTTTGGTTGATCGAAAGCGGCAGCTTCAGGTGCCCACACACCGCATTGCCCGACCCAGCGGGGATGATGCCGACCGGAATGTCGGTGCCGATCAGCGGCTTGGCGATGTGGTGCAGTGTGCCATCGCCCCCACACGAGAGAATGGCATCGAAGTCGGCCGACAAAGTCAGCTGCATCAGCTCCTCAATGTCCTCCGGGCGTTCCCAGACCCAGATTTCGGCGTTCACGCCGTGCTTTTCGAGGGCCTGCTCCAGCTGTCGGCGCACACGATCGGGCCGGCCGGGACCGGAGTTGAGGTTTTGTATGATCAGGAAACGCTGTGGGATGGCGCAATGAGTTATTTGGCGCAAAGATAAACGCTCTGTCCAGATTTTGACTCTCGATTAAAGTTGCAAATTTGCGACATGCTCCCGCGAAAGACTCTGCTGCTGCTTTTCGGACTGCTACTCCTCCAGGCGTTGCTGTTTGGCTATGGCCGGGATTTCAACCACCTGTATAGCCCACCGCACACCAGGCGGCAGGCCGATGGCTACAGCATCGCGGTCAATTATTATTACGACGGCCTCGACTTTTGGCAACCCCGCGTTTGTAATCTGCACGTGCCAGAAGGAAAAGCGGTCGGTGAATTTCCGGGGCTCTACTACCTCAGCGCCATCGGCTTTCATTTGACAGACGGGCCATCGCCTCAGCCCGTGCGTATCGTTTGGGGGTTGTGTTTAGTGTTCGGGCTTTGGGGCCTAGCCACAATCTGCTGGCTCGTCACGCGCGACCGGCTGTTCACGGTCGTGTTGCCGATGCTGTTCTTCTCTACGCCCATCGTACACCATTATGGCTATGGCTTCTTGCCCGATGCGTCCGCGCTCTGCTTTTTGCTCGGCGGGCTGGGCAGCCTGGGCCTCTGGATGAAAGGGCGAGGCTGGTGGTAGCTGGTGCTGGCACTGCTCGCAACGCTTATTGCGGGTTTGCTGAAGGTGTCATTGCTGATTATACCCGTCGCATTGATGGGGGTCGGTTTTCTTCAACTCCTGTTCCTCGCTTTCAACAAATACCCACTGAAATTGAGCGGTACGCGTCGGCAAGCCTGGCCATACTTTTTGGCTGTAATCCCCGTCTTGTGGGCGATTTTGTTCTATTACCGCTGGTCTTTCGACTACAACACCGCATCGGGCAGCTACTACTTTTTGATGAAGCTGATGCCCATTGGCGCGGAAGAAGGCCCCCGCATCCCCGAAGTGCTGCAAGGCATTTTCAAGGGCTGGTTTCGGAACTACCCGCTACTCTTCATGCTCTCGATCATCTGCCTCGTTTTCAACCTGCGCTACCTGAAAGTGTTGCACCCCTTCTGGCGCGTGCTGTATGCTGCGGTGCTAGTCGGCGGGCTGAGTTATAGCTTGCTGTGGTTCAACCAGTTCAAGGACCATGACTATTACATTCTCGCGCTGGTTCCGGTTTGGTTGATGAGTTTGCTGCTGAGCTATAGCATCCTGCAGAAAAAGGGCTGGGCACTGCTGAAAGCCAACAGCTTGGCTGGGCGATGGTAGCGCTGGTGACCTTGTCCACTGGTTGGGGCATTGCCAATTACTGGTTCTATCGCAGTCGGGCAGGGGTCGACGAGACGCTCTACAACGAGCGCTTTCACAACTACATAGCCGAGCTCGGCATCACCCGAGCCGACCGCGTGTTTGTCCATCGCGACAAGACCCCCAACGCTACACTCGCCGCCACCAACCTGCTGGGCTACAGCACGTTTAATTATGATTATGGTGTGCCCCTACCTTGGAACCAAGAGCCCAGCATACCGGTGTTGCAGGCCAATGACGTGAAGTACGTTTTCCTGCTGACTCCTGACGCGGGGCCATCGGCCTTCCAGCAATCGCTTGAGCCTTATTTAGAAGGCGGATTTGAAGGCATCTCGATATTCAAGCTGCCGCAACCCTAAATCAACCTTTTCGAGCTCGATGCGGTTAAAGAATCGTGGAAGAAGCTGTCGACATCGTCTGGTTCAAGCGCGATTTACGTTTGCGCGACCACGCGCCCTTGGCACAGGCCATTTATGAAGGTCGCGAATTAGTACTTCTGTACTGTTTTGAACCCTCTATGATGGCGCTGCCCGAGCACAGCCCGCGGCACTGGCACTTCGTGGCGCAGTGCTTACAAGAGATGCAAAAAGAGCTGGAAGAGTATGGTGCACACGTACTAATCGTTCACGACGAAGTCATCCCCACGCTCGAACGCATTCGAGCATTACAGCCAATCCGAAAGCTCTTCTCGCATGAAGAAACCGGGCTCGCATTGACCTACCAGCGTGACAAAGCGGTAAGCAAGTGGTGCAACGACCAGGGCGTAGAATGGGCTGAATACCAGACCAATGGCATCGAGCGCGGGCGACGCAACCGTGAGGACTGGATTGAACAGTGGCATGCTGAAATGGAAGCAGCCACGATTGAACCGCAGCTGGAGAAGCTCACTGTTAGTTCGAATGTACTAGATAAAATTGGCTTGATAGATCCAGCCACTTTTCTCACCAACTTTAACGGCCAACCCGGCGGCGAGCGCTATGGCTGGCGCTACCTCAACAGCTTTCTTTCACATCGGCATGTCGGCTATCAGCGGGCAATCTCAAAGCCCGGACCATCGCGTACTGTCAACGCCCGCATTTCGCCCTACCTCACTTGGGGCTGCCTGAGTATGCGGCAGGTGTACCAGACGTACAAAGCTGAGCTGCCCATAGCGCGCGACCAGCGCTCGCTCAAGAGCTTTGGCAGTCGTTTGCGCTGGCATTGCCATTTCATCCAAAAGTTCGAGATGGAAGACCGCATGCAGTTTGAAGACATCAACCGCGGGATGCATCAGATTGAGCGTGAGGATAAACCAGCGCTTGTGCAGGCCTGGGCGGAAGGCCGCACCGGCTTTCCACTGATCGATGCGAGTATGCGCTGTTTGATCGCGACCGGCTACATCACCTTTCGTATGCGCGCTATGCTGGTGTCTTTTCTGACGCACCACCTCTGGCAAGACTGGCAATCGGGTGCCGCGCATCTAGCGCGGGTGTTTCTAGACTTTGAACCCGGTATTCACTACCCGCAGATGCAAATGCAGGCCGGTGTAACTGGTATCAACAACATACGCATCTACAACCCCGTGAAACAGAGCCTGGAACACGACCCCAAGGGCGAGTTCATTTTGCAATGGGTACCCGAGCTGAAAGACCTGCCATTGCCTTTTGTTCATGAGCCCTTTAGTATGACCGTACTAGAGCAAAAGGCGTATCACTTCGAGCTCGGCAAGGATTACCCCCACCCCATCGTTGACCTCAAAAAAACGCACCACCACGCCTCTAAAGTGCTGTGGCTTATCCGCAAAGATAGCGCCGTGCAGCGCGAGAGTCGCCGCATCTTGGGCCGACATACTGTTTCTAATCGCGGGCGTATGATCACGATTGGCGAAGAGGACCGGGGGTAAGATCAGTATTTCATTTGATGTGACTGGGCGGGCTTCAACATACTAGGCTCCTTCGCCGGGCTCAGGACTGCACAACCTTTTTGGCATGGCTACACCGGTGAACCTGGTGTGAACTAATTTGAACATCATGTCGCCGTGGTTTATACTACTCTGCATTGCCGGATATTTCGGGCTAGTGAGTCTGCTGGCCTGGTTTAGTACGCGTGGCCAAGAAGCCTCGCTCTCGACTTTCTACAAAGCCGACGGCAAAGCCCCCTGGTACCTCGTCGCGTTCGGGATGATCGGCACCTCGCTCTCTGGGGTCACCTTCCTCAGCGTGCCCGGTATGGTACGCGAACAGGGCATGCTCTACTTTCAGGTCGTATTAGGCTATGTACTTGGCTACGTGGTGATTGCGTTCGTGTTGCTGCCGCTTTATTATCGCCTCAACCTCACGAGTATTTACGGGTATCTGGGCGAGCGCTTTGGGCGTAGCAGCTACAAAACTGGCGCGTGGTTCTTCCTGATTTCCAGAGCACTGGGCTCAGCAGCACGACTGTATCTGGTCGCCATCGTTCTGCAGTTCTTGGTGTTCGACCAGCTCGGCATCCCCATCGCCCTAACGGTTGCGCTGACGCTCGCGCTTATCTTGCTCTACACCCAGCGCGGCGGTATTCGGACGATCATCTGGACCGACACGCTTCAGACGCTTTTCATGCTACTGGCGCTTGGGTTGACTGTCTGGTATGTGCTTAGTACGCTTGATCTAAAAGCACCAGTCGAGGCTATTTTTAGTCACCCCTACGCCCGCGTTTTCAACTTCGATGCACCCGCTGAGGCTAGCTATTTTTGGAAGCAATTTCTGAGTGGCGCGTTCATCACGATCGTCATGACCGGCCTGGACCAAGACATGATGCAAAAAAACCTCTCTGTAGACACGATGCGCAACTCACAGAAGAACGTCATGACGCTCAGTCTGGCGCTCGTGGTCGTCAATCTGCTGTTTTTGATGCTCGGCGTTCTGCTCTTCATGTACGCTGAGGCACAAGGCGTTGCGCTTCCGGAAACCAAGGACCAGGTGTTTGGCGCGCTGGCAATGCAAGAGTTTCCGGTTAGTATAGGCGTACTATTTATTCTCGGCTTAGTCGCCGCCGCCTATTCCTCCGCCGATGGTTCACTCACGGCGCTCACGACCAGCTTTTGCATCGACATTCTCGGCTTGCCCGAGGAAACCAACGCCCGAACTTTGCGTATCAAACGGCGCGTACACTGGGCCATGACTGTCGCTTTCTTCCTGATTATCATCGGCTTCAAACTCGCCGAGCGCCTGAATATCGGCGACACGAGCGTTATCACCATCGTGCTCAAACTCGCCGGCTACACCTACGGTCCACTGCTCGGACTGTACGCTTACGGGCTATTTACCAACCGCCCGACGCGCGATCGTCTGGTGCCAGTGTTGGCCATCTTGTCCCCACTGATTTGCCTGCTGCTGAATATGTACAGTGAATCTTGGTTCAACTATCAAATCGGATTTGAACTACTCATAATCAATGGCTTGCTGACGATGCTGGGGCTCTGGCTACTTGGGTTTGGCCTCAAACGTACATCGCCAACAGAATGAAGCACCATTTGTAAACCATTTGTAATCAGAAGACGTTACTAAGAAACAACATAATTTTCAAAATGATGAAACTTGACGAATCCAAAAAATACGCGCAAACAGACGTTAACGTATTACCTGAAATCGAAGAGCGCTGGAGTCCACGGGCTTTCAGCAACAAACCTGTTGAAAAAGACGCGCTTAAGCAGCTATTTGAAGCCGCACGCTGGGCAGCTTCTTCGTTCAACGGACAACCCTGGCGCTTTATAGTCGGACAAAAGGGCGACGAGACTTATGACAAGCTCTACGATTGTCTCGTGGAATGGAATCAGAACTGGAATAAAAATACGCCTGTACTAGTCGCCGGAATTTCCAAAAAAACCTTTGGTCACCATACGCCCTCTGCTGGAAAAGACAATTTCCACGCCAACTATGATTTGGGGCAATCAGTTGCGTTTTTAACGCTTCAAGCCACTAAAATAGGGCTCTATGTGCACCAGATGGCAGGTTTTGATTGGAAGGCCGTCAAAGATAAATTTGAGCTCTCAGACGACTACCACCCTGCGGTCATGTTCAGCATTGGCTACAGAGATGAACCAGAAACGCTCGACGAACAGTATCAGGAAAGTGAATACGCCGAGCGCGAGCGTATGTCGTTATCCGAAATAGTATTCACAGGTGAATTTGGTAAGCCTTTGTTTGACTAGTACGATCGACCTAGACTTCTTACTATTTCTCGGTCATGCCCCGCCCCACCAATAGCATCCCGA
Source organism: uncultured Bacteroidia bacterium (assembly GCA_964611815.1). Taxonomy (GTDB): domain Bacteria; phylum Bacteroidota; class Bacteroidia; order J057; family CAZTEZ01; genus CAZTEZ01. Next base: position 14,859 of record CAZTEZ010000038.1, read on the forward strand.
TCAGCGCGTTTGATTACGAGCTGCCTGACGCGCGCATTGCACAGTACCCGCTACCGGAGCGGGACGCTTCTAAAATGCTGATTGCCAAGCCGGATACACCAATTAGTACGCGTGTCTTTAATGAACTATCAGACGAACTGCCCGAGGGCGCGCGACTGGTATTGAACGAGACGAAAGTGGTGCCTGCTCGAATCTTGATGCAAAAGGACACCGGCGCGCGCATCGAGATATTCTGCCTTGAGCCCGTCTCGCCCAGCCCCGACCTCACGCTCACACTTGGCAGCGGCTCACCGGCTGTTTGGCGGTGCCTGGTGGGCAATGCGAAAAAGTGGGAGGAAGGGCAAACACTCACGCTTGAAACTACTGATTTTCAGCTCACTGCAGAGAAGCTGTCGGCCGTTGGGGAAAGCTACGAAGTGCGTTTCAATTGGTCGCCCAAAGAGAAATCCTTTGCTGAAATCCTGACGCTGGTGGGTCAGATTCCGCTGCCGCCATACATGAAACGCGAGGCAGAAGCCGCTGATATTGAGCGCTATCAGACGGTGTTTGCCAAGGCTGAGGGCGCGGTGGCCGCCCCTACCGCCAGCCTGCACTTCACAGAGCGCGTGCTCGAACAGCTCATGCATAAGGACATCCGTACTACACGCCTGACGCTGCACGTAGGTGCCGGCACCTTCAAGCCCGTCACTGCAGAAGACGCGCGCGAGCACGCCATGCACGGCGAGCAAATCGTCGTGCCGCGTCAAGCTATCGAGGAACTTGCCAAACAGACCGAGCCGGTGATCGTTCTGTTGATCAAGATCCTGCTGGCCCGGTTTC
>CAZTEZ010000039.1:0-931 GCA_964611815.1 uncultured Bacteroidia bacterium
CGCATATCTCCGAAGGCGCACATTATACAACTCAATCTGTCAGTTAGCGATGACGTACAGCTACTACAAAAACATGCAGTTGAACAACATCATCTTTGTTTATCAAGGTGAGGTTACTGCAGATCTGGTCTCCTCCATCCTCCACATGATGGAGAATAAACTGGATGGCGACGGCGAACACCGCAAGATCAAAAAGAAGGTCTTTAACGTGATGGTCGAATGTCTCCAAAACGTGTATCACCACCTGGACACCCTGGAGGTGAACACCGAGCAAACCGATATCAACGACCGCACTGCGCTCTTGATGATCGGCAAAGAGGAGAACGATTACTATGTCATCACTGGCAACCACATCCTCAACGACCGCATTGCGGAGTTGAAGAAGCGACTGGACAAGGTGAACTCTTGCGACCGCAAGGAGCTCAAGCAGCTCTATCAGGAGATCCTGGCTAACGAGCCCATGTCCGAGAAAGGCACTGCCGGTTTGGGCATGATTGACATTGCGCGCAAGTCTGGCCAAAAACTGGGCTACGACTTCACGCCCGTCAACGACACCTACTCATTTTTCAGTCTAGAAGCTAAAGTATCACGAGGCTAAGCATACGCGAATCCACAATGAGAAATCTCATCATCGAACCCACGCCCAAGACGCCGAAAGTCATCCTGAACGCAGACATTAACGTCTTTGAGCTTTCCGGCCGTTCTATTCCGGAAGATTCCGTAGGCTTCTATCGTAAAATTTTGGACTGGATTGACGAGTACTCAAAAGCTCCCAATCCCAAGACCAACTGCAAGTTCCAATTGGAGTATTTCAACACCAGTTCGTCGAAGTGCCTGCTGGACTTGTTCAGAAAATTAGAGAAAATGTACAAAGCCGGCCATGAAGTTGTCATAACTTGGTTGTATGATGCCGACGACGAAGACATGGAAG
>CAZTEZ010000039.1:941-3789 GCA_964611815.1 uncultured Bacteroidia bacterium
AAACCGGCGAAGACTATCGTGAACTTCTCGACGTGCCTTTCGAGCTCGTCTCGGTTTAACCTCTCAGTCCTCGGGCTGGCAACCTTTCCGTGCACGGCCAATCACATTTCGGCGCACTTGAACCAGTTGAACCTCAATCCAATTTACAATGGCTAAGAAAGGCGAATCGTTTGCAGTAGAGCAGGAAACTCTCGACAAAGCCCGATCGGTACTCGACAACAACAATCTGTCGTTGGACGAGGCCAAAGAGGCGTATTCAAACCTGCTCGACGAGTACGACAAATTGCTCGGAGAGGCCCGATTTCTCACCAAGATCTCTGACAAACTAGAGACCAAACTCAACAAGGCCAACGATCAGCTGCGCAGCTACAACGAAAACCTTGCGCAGTCGGCTGAAATGGAGCGCATGAAGAGCGAGAAAGCGAAAAAGCGTAGCCAACAGCTTGCAAAGGAGAAAACTGAGCTCAATAAACAGCGGCAAAAAGTACAGATGCTGGTCATCTTGCTGATTGCTTTGCTAGTCGTTGTTATCGTACTAGTTGTCTGGCTGTTCTTTTTGGGAGGCATGGAAGACCTGATGGCAGGCAATTCTTGATAAATCAATCAAGCATGGTTAACGTGTTGGCGCAATGCAACTTTACAAGGCTCCCAATGGGAGCCTTTTTTGTTACAATCAGACCTCGATACGTGCAGCTTTAACAATTGTTTGTTAGTTTAGTAATGTTCTTAAACACATCAACATGCTGCGCTTACTCACTCATCTCCTGATATTACCTTTCGTTCTTCCCACTATGCTCAACGGCCAATCGGTTCACGAGCATTACCAAAACGGCGTAATCTACGTGCAAGTGGCCCCCGGCCAACAGCACCAAATGACCATTTACGACGTTTGGGCCAAGCAGTTACAGCGTGAAGTGCGCACTGCGGAAATGCCCGATGCCATTTTGAACGCTGACCTCATGCTCGTGCGTCACGTCGGTATTCTGCCACAAGAAAACATCCAGCGTTGGTATCGCGTGGAATTCAATAACGCTTCAGCCGTCGATGAGTTGCTCCGGCATTTCGCCACACAAGAGTGGGTTGCCATCGCCGAGCTAGCGGAATATCACGCCCGCACTTACACGCCCAACGACTACAATGCTAGTGATTTAGGCAATCTGGAAGCCGTGAACGCGCGCCAGGCGTGGGATATTCATACGGGTTCAGACGCGGGCATCATCGCGATGGTCGATGACGCGTTTTATACCAGCCACGAAGACATCAGCCCGAATCTGTGGATGAACCTCGATGAGATTGCGGGCAACGGCGTTGACGACGACGGCGACGGTGGTATCGACAATATGCACGGCTGGGATGTGGCCAATCTCGACGCCAGCATCAACCCGCCCAACCAGTCGTTCAGCCACGGCACGCACACGGCCAGTTGCGCATCGGCGGCGACGGATAACGGCGTTGGTATCTCAGCGCTTGGGTTCAACAGCCGTTTGATGTGCATTAAAGCCACCGCTGATAATATTTCCGATGGCTCAAGCATCAGCCACGGTTACGAAGGTGTGCAGCACGCGGTTGTGGCCGGGGCAAATGTCGTGAACATGTCTTGGGGTGGCTTTGGCAGTTCTAGCTATGGTATGCAAGTTGTGAACGCGGCCGCCGCTTCAGATGTGGTGCTGGTAGCAGCAGCCGGCAATGACGGCTCCTCACAACGCCAATATCCGGCAGCATACGACGTCGTGCTCGCCGTGGGTGCCACGCGCAACAACGACCTGAAAGCCAACTACTCCAACTACGGCAACTGGATCGACGTGATGGCCCCCGGCAGAATGCTCGGCGCCAGCTCGGCCAACTCCAGCGGCTATTATTTCACGAGCGGCACGTCCATGGCCTCGCCGATGGTCGCTGGCCTGGTGGCGCTGCTGCGCTCGTTCAATAGCGGTATGTCTGAGGCAGATGTGCGCGAGCGCATCCGCAACACCGCCGACAATATCGACAACATCAACCCGCAGTTCGCCGGCCAGCTTGGCACCGGGCGTATCAACGCGTTTAAGGCCCTTGAAGGTGCAGACCCCATTCATTGCGACACCATTGAAATCGACCCCTTCACTGGCGATCGCACGGTTTTGGAGGTCGCCTCGCTGCTCGGCAGTGGCTCTGGCTTCCTAGGCGGTACGAATTCCGAGGGTGTCAGTCGAGTGGCAGCGCGTTTCGATGCGCAGCCCGGTCGTGATAAGCTTCACAGTATTCGTCTTGGATTCCACACCGCCGTGAATGCCAGCGGAACGGCTGCGCCTGAACTGAAGCTCTACACCGCCAACAACGGCAAAGGTGCCCCCAGCACAACACTGTTCAGCACACCGTTGGATATGGCCGAAATCATCAGTGCCGTCAACGCTGGCGATGATTTTGTGTATACTTTCGATGATCCCTTCCTCGTCCCGGAAGTCTTCTACATCGCCATTGAACTGCCAACCAGCAGTAGCGATTCGCTTGGCATTTTCACATCTGGTATCGGCGATTCGGATCGCGACGATGGCTACTGGGAGTACCGCAACGGCACCTGGGCTGACGGGTCTCAAATCTGGTTTGATGCGTTCGAACTCGCCGTCGTCCCCACCATGTCGAGCACATCCGGTGTGTTGTCAGGTGATTTTGACTACGAGAGCCTCGGCGGAAACGCGCTCAGGTTCACTGCAACAGCTACCGGTGATTTCGACTTCTTCTGGGACTTCGGCGATGGCACGGCCGACCAGGGGCAAGAGGTAGAGCATACTTTTGCCAGCCCCGGCAACTACGAAGTGGGCCTCTACATCACCAACGGCAAGTGTACGTATGACACCATTGTGAACATCAA
>CAZTEZ010000039.1:3799-15607 GCA_964611815.1 uncultured Bacteroidia bacterium
GACCTCGCGTGCGGAACTGGCGCTTGAGGCTGGCGTGTCGCTCTACCCCAACCCTTCCGATGGCGCCTTTACATTGGAGATTCCGCAGCACCTGAGCGTTAATGCCATTGACATTTACGATCTGAGTGGCCGACTGGTGCACAGTGCCCACCCGCAAACCAGCACTGGTGCTATTGAGGTGAATGCGAAGCATTTGGCGAATGGCAGCTACCTTGTAAAGCTGCATACACAAGACAACCAGCAGCTCAGCTTGCGTTGGCTCAAGCATTGATCGTACCCTAGTTCAGATTGTTTCTGAAGCTGCTTTTTCTAGAATATGGCTGCAATCCCAAAGGATAAGCGGCCATTTTTTTACTCAAACGCTGTATATTGCACTTGCTCTGTGCTTTAAGATTAACTCTGCAACACGCATGCGTAACCCACTGCTATACATCCTTTTCTCGCTTGCATTATTGCTGTCTGCCTGTGGTGGCGACGGCGATGGCGGTAGCTCCGACTACGAAACTGACCAAACCGACCCCACACCTGGCGACTGGGTCGTGCTTCACCAGTTGTCGGACCCCGACGACCTGAACCCGATCACGGGCTCAGACGCTGCTACTCAGAGCATTAACACCAAGATGCACTACCGTCTGCTGGAATACCATCCTGAGACCTTCGAGCCACGCGGCTTGCTGGCCGTCGACCGACCGACCATCAGCGAAGATGGCATGCAGCTCGATTTCGAGATTCGCGAAGAAGCCACCTGGGACAATGGCGAGCCTGTGACTGCCAAGGATGTGCTTTTCTCGATGAAAGTCGTCATGAACCCTCTGACAGAAGCACAGCACCTGCGTCCGTATGTCGATTACGTGCAGGACATCGAGATTGACCCGAAGAACCCCAAAAAGTTCACGGTGATCGCCAACAAGCCCTATATGTTCGCAGAAACGGGCATCGGTATGACGCTCTGGATTCTGCCGGAATACTTCTATGACCCGGACGGACTGATGGCGGATTTCACCTTGCCACAGCTGCACAAAGACAAGCTGGCACTGATGAACGACCCCAACATCAAGGCCTTCGCCTCGGCGTTCAACGAAGAGCCTAACAAGCGTGACCACAAGCGCTTCAGCGGATGTGGACCGTATAAATTCTCGGAGTGGAAAACCGGCCAGCAGATCGAATTGGTGAAGAAAAAGGATCACTGGACAGATAAGGCTGAGCTGGAGTATCTGCGCACTTATCCGGATAAGCTGGTGTACAAGATCATCAACGACCCGAATGCGGCCATCGTTGAGCTCAAGAAGCAGAACCTGGACGTGATGCACGGCATTCCGGCGCGTGATTTCAAGAAGGAACTCACTGGCAACGAGAAAGTTGAGCAGCACTACAAGTTAGCTGCAGCTGATATGTACGCGTTCAGCATGATTGCCATGAACAACATGCCCTCTCGCGTCCGCCCGCAGCTGTTTACCGATCCGAAAGTGCGCCGGGCAATGGCGCACCTCTTCGATGCGGATAAGTACATCAAAAACGTGCTTTATGGCTACGGGGAGCAGATTGTTGGCCCCATCAGCCCACTGAGCGAAGGCACGTATAACGACAGATTGAAACCCATCGAGTTCAACCCTGATAAGGCAGCTCAACTTTTGGATGAAGCAGGCTGGAAAGACTCAGATGGCGATGGCATTCGCGACAAAGTAATCGACGGCAAAAAGACGGCCTTCAAGGCTGAGGTGCTGTTTAACCAGGGTAACAAAGCCCGCGAGAGCCTAGGTTCTATGCTGTCTTCTGAGGCCAAAAAGATTGGCGTTCAGATCGATGTGGTGGCGCTCGACTGGAAAACCATGCTCGATGACCGTGTGCGCCCGCTGAACTACGACATGTTCATCATCGGCTGGCTGAACACCCCTGAGGGTGGCGACCCCAGTCAGCTCTGGCACAGCGATCAGATCAAAGGTGGCAGTAACTACCTCGGTTATTCTAACCCCGAAATTGACCGCTTGACGGAAGAAATTCGACGCACGGTCGACAAAAACAAGCGCGACGTGTTGTTCCAAAAGTTCCAGGAGATCCTCTACGAAGATCAACCCTGCGTGTTCACCGTGGCGAGCAAAAACCGCATGGCGATTCACAAACGCTACCAAAACGCCGAGCCTTCGAGCTTGCGCCCCGGTTACTTCGAACACCGCTTCTGGTCGCCCACCGCGAATGTCCGGTACAAATAAGGCGCGCCGGGCATCATGTGGAGATACGTTCTTAAACGCGTCCTGATTTTTCTGCCGACGCTCCTGGTGATCACGCTCATCTCGTTCATGATCATGCAGTCAGCGCCAGGCGACCCTGTCCAGCGAATGCTGGAAGCGGGGCCGCAGGGGCAGAACCTGCAGGAAAGCCAGGTCAGCGAGGCGGAGTATATTCAGAAGCGCAAGGAGCTGGGCCTGGATCGCCCGCTCTTCTATTTCGCGCTCAGCACCCTCGCTGAGCCCGATACGCTCTACCGCATCCCCCGCCCAAAAACGCGCGAGACGCTGCAGGAGTTGATCTACACCTACGGCAATTGGGCGGAGATTCAGGACTACCACCACGCGCTGGAAGCGCTCGATAGGGCCACGCTTCGCATCCCGTCTGACTCCGCCACCAACGCGCTGCGTCTGGAATGGCAGACCCGCTTGACACAGCTCAAGACACTCGCCCAAGCCACTGAAATTGAGCGGGACATCAAGTGGATGCAGACTAGTCTCAGCAAGCACCCCGAAGTGCTTCAACCAGTAGCCGCACCCTTCAAGCAGTACGCCAGCGCTTTCACGGCCATGAAGGCGAACAGCTCCACCTGGAAGGTGTACATCCCGAAAGTCATGTTCTATGGCTCTGATAATCAGTACCATAATTGGCTGATGAAAGTCTTCACCCTGGATTTCGGGACGTCGTACAAAGACAGTCAGCCGGTGGGCGAGAAGCTCCTGAGCGGACTGAAATGGTCGTTGGCGCTAAACATCCCAGCCATTCTCATCATGTATATGATCGCCATCCCGATCGGCGTATACTCTGCACGCAACCGTAACTCGCTGGGCGACAACATCTCAACGGTGCTGCTCTTCATCTTTTACTCGATGCCCAGTTTCTGGGTGGCGGTCATGGCAATCATTTACCTGTCTAGCCCAGACTATCTGGAAATCTTCCCGGCCAGCGGGGTCGAAAGCATGGAACACAGTGCGGATTGGTCGTTTGGCAAAAAGTTCGGAGACTGGGTCTATCACTTAACCCTGCCGGTATTAGTGTTCGTCCTACCAACCTTCGCCTTTTTGAGTCGGCAGATGCGCGTGGGGATGCTCGAAGTCCTGTCAGCCGATTACGTGCGCACCGCCTGGGCAAAAGGCCTGGGCAAACGCAAGGTGGTTTGGAAGCATGCTTTCCGGAACTCACTGATTCCGATCATCACCCTCTTTGCGTCCATTTTCCCGATGATGGTGGGCGGCTCGATCATCATTGAGACCATTTTCACGATCCCAGGCATGGGCAAACTTAGCTACGACGCCATCTTTGCGCGCGATTATCCGATGATTGTTGCCGTGTTTACACTCGCGGCCATCATGACGCTCGTCGGCATTCTCGTAGCCGATATCCTGTACGCCGCAGCTGATCCGCGCATCTCTTATTCAAAAAACAAGTAATTACTACGTAAGCGTTCTCCCTACCAATGCTACATCGTCTTCAACTGCGCAAACCAAAGCCTGAGGTCGTGGAATCCCGCGAGCAGAGCCGCAGTTATTGGGCGTCGGCCAAGCGGGAGTTTCGTAAAAACAAGCCGGCACTGGTAGCGTTCTGGGTGGTGATTCTACTGATTTTCGTCGCGCTTTTCGCCGATTTTATCGCTTATAACAAACCTTATCACGCGGTGTATGAAGGCGAAACCTACTATCCGCTGTTCGCCGATTATGGCGATGCGCTCGGGCTCTACACCTGGGATGCGGACTTGGTGAACGTCGATTGGCGCGAGCTGGAATTGGAGTCGAGTATCTGGCCACCTGTCACTTACATCGGCGAGGAACTGGACGACGACAACATGCAGTCGGTCTCGCCGGGTGGCGAACAGTGGCTGACAGACGAGAAGTTTAGGCACTACCTCGGCACAGACGAGCTGGGTCATGACCTCTTGGCTGGGCTCATCCACGGGACGCGCATCTCGCTGAGTGTGGGGGTAATTGCGGCGGGGATCTCGGCGCTGATTGGCATTCTGCTGGGTGCACTCGCCGGCTATTTTGGCGACAGCCGCTTGAAGCTACCGCGCGCGCAAATCATGCTGATGCTGCTGGGGCTGTTCCTGGGCTTTTTCTACGGGTTCATCGTTCGGCGGTATGCCATCGCCGAGGCGTCTCAGGAAGGTGCTTTGAATCTCGTTTTCAGCATGTTACTGAGCGTCTTTATTGTCATCCTTTTCACTTGGGGCATGGGGAAACTGGCCTTTGTGTTCCGCAAGGTCAAATGGCTGGGCGAGAAGGTCTTCATCCCCGTCGACCTCACAATTTCGCGTTTAATTGAGCTGATGGTGTCGATTCCGATTTTGCTGCTGATCATCACCATCGCCGCCATCGCCAAACCGAGTCTATTCCTCATCATGGTCATCATCGGCCTGACGACCTGGACACGCATCGCACGCTTCACGCGGGCAGAGCTACTAAAAGTACGCAGTCTGGAGTACGTACAAGCTGCTCAGGCACAAGGCTTTCCGGAGTTCCGGATCATCTTGCGCCACGCGCTGCCAAACGCCCTGGCACCAGTGTTTGTCTCGATTGCCTTTGGGGTAGCCAGTGCGATTCTGATCGAATCCTCGCTCAGCTTCCTCAACGTCGGCGTACCCGTCGAGACCGTCACCTGGGGTAAGCTGCTGAACGCCGCCCGCGACAACACCAGTGCCTGGTGGCTAGCGATTTTCCCTGGCCTGGCGATTTTCATCACCGTCACGTGCTTTAACCTGTTGGGTGAAGGCCTACGCGACGCGCTGGACCCAAGGCTCAAGAAATAATGGCGTATCCCGCTCATTTGTGGTGGTTACTGCTACTGCCGGTGTTCGGGCTGGTCTTTTGGTGGGCTTACCGACAGCGCTGGGCGCTATTTCGAGCCTGGTTGCCATCCGTCATTGCTCAACGAGATGTATTGCTGACGTACGCTTTACGTGGCGTGGCCGTGGTCTTCTTACTGCTCGCCCTGCCGGGCTTTTACGTGCCGAGCAAAAACGTGCCGCCGACGGCCATGAGCCAACAGATTTACTTTATGCTCGACGTTTCGCGCAGCATGGAGGTGGCAGACGTCTCCCCTACCCGGCTTTATGCCGCCAAGCGCCTGATCAAACGCACCGCCGACCATTTCAGCGGCGAACAATTGGGGTTGATCATCTTCACGAACCAGGCCTATGTGCAAGTGCCGCTGACCCGAGATTCATCGGCATTCGAAACGATGCTGCAAATCGCTCGCCCTGAAGGCTTTGCTGACAAAGGCACGAACTACCGGGCACCTTTGCGGCTGCTGGCCCGGCAGTTTGCGTCCATCCACAACAATCCGACGCATCGCACGGCCCGGGTCGGCGTGCTGATTTCCGACGGTGAGGACTTCGGTGGACACTATCGTTCTGCGATCTCAAAACTCGAGCAGCTTGGTGTCAGTGTGATCCCCGTTGGCATCGGCACCAAAAGTGGTGGCACAGTGCCACTGAAAACCAAAGAGTTACGCAACCGAAAAGCCAAACCAGTATCCGCTTACGAACCGACTGCACTGCGTCAACTGGGCGAGTATTTCGGGCAAGAGGTGCTCGAAAACGCACATGAACCGGCGGTGGCAACCCAACTGACAGAACGCATTCAATCGGTTCGCGCGCAAAGCGCCGCTGCCGATGCGCCTGGCGAGCTGCATTTTTATCCGTACTTTTTGGTCATCGCGCTTGGTGCGCTTGGAATCAGTCTGTTTTTCCTGCCGCAACAACAGAGTTGAGTGCGAATTTGGTAATGTGCGCGCGTGTGCTGAACTTAGATATTCACACACAACATCAACCCGAGTCGCGCAATGCAAGATCTGCTCCACGCCCACCCCGATCAGTTCCACAGCCGCCACAACGGCCCTACGCCTGAAGAGACACAGGAGATGCTCAAGCTACTGGGCATCAGTGACTTGAATGAGCTCGTTACCACCACTGTGCCGTCTGCCATTCTTCATGGTGAAGGCCTTGATGTTGGCGAGGCCATGACTGAGCGCCAGTTGCAACAGCACATGCAGGCATTGGCCGCCAAAAACAAGGTGTATAAGTCCTATATCGGGCAGGGGTATTACGGCACGATTGTGCCGGCAGTTATCCAGCGTAACGTGCTGGAAAACCCTAGTTGGTATACGCAATACACGCCCTATCAAGCGGAAATTGCGCAGGGCCGACTGGAGGCGCTACTCAATTTTCAGACGATGGTCAGCGACCTAACGGGCCTGGAGCTCGCCAATGCGTCGCTGCTCGACGAAGCCACTGCGGCAGCTGAGGCCATGACGCTGATGTTCGACCGCACCCGCAAGAAAAAGCGCGGCGATGTCTTCCTCGTAGATCATAAGCTTCACCCGCAGAGCATCGAGGTGCTGCAAACCCGCGCCGAGCCGATGGGCATTGAGCTGGAAATCACTGACCTCTATAACGTGAGCTTCGAAGACAAACATTTCGGGCTCATCGTGCAGTACCCAAACACGGAGGGCGCGTATCGCGACCACACCGAACTCGTCGCCTCGGCCCACGCGAACGACATGCTGGCGGCGTTTTCTGCGGATATTCTCTCGCTGATGCTGCTGAAATCGCCAGGTGAAATGGGCGCGGATGTCGTCGTAGGCTCTACGCAACGCTTTGGCGTGCCGATGGGCTATGGCGGTCCGCACGCCGCCTATTTTGCGACGCGCGATGAGTTCAAGCGGCAGGTGCCCGGCCGTTTGGTGGGGGTCACCAAAGACGCGGAAGGCCGCACGGCCCTGCGCCTCGCCCTGCAAACGCGTGAGCAGCACATTAAGCGCGAGCGCGCTACAAGTAACATTTGCACGGCGCAGGTGTTGCTGGCGATCATGTCCGGCTTCTACGCCGTCTATCATGGGCCCAAGCGTCTGAAACAGATCGCCCAGCGTGTGAATCTGCTGACAAAAGTGCTGCATGATGCGCTGGCCGACAACGGTGTCGAGTTTGTGAACGAGAACTACTTTGACACCCTCACTTTCAAAGTTCAGGAGACCCAAGCCCTGCGTGAGCGTGCTTTGAAAGCGGAGACGAATTTGCGCTATGTCACCGACGAACAGGTGGGCGTAAGTGTCGACGAAACGACCTCACTCGCTGATATTCAAGCACTTGCTACACTGATTCTGCCAGAGGCCAAATTTGACTGGGACAAGCTGACGAAAGACGCGCAGCTGTCGATCTCAGACGCTGACCTCCGTGCGGACGAGGTGCTGACCCACGAGGTCTTCAACAGCTATCACTCTGAAACAGAGATGATGCGCTACATCAAGCGCCTCGAAAAACGCGACCTGTCGCTGACGCACAGCATGATCCCGCTGGGCTCGTGCACCATGAAGCTCAACGCGGCTGTCGAATTACAACCGCTGAGCTACGAAGGCTTCAACGGCTTGCATCCGTTTATCCCTGACAATCAGGCAGAAGGCTACCACGAAATGATCGAAGAGCTGCGCGAAATGCTGTGCAAGATTACGGGCTTTGCCGGCATGTCGTTCATGCCTAACTCTGGTGCCCAGGGCGAATACGCGGGCCTGATGGTCATCCGCGAATACCTGCGCCAGAAGGGCGACGGGCACCGCAACATCGCGCTTATTCCGTCGTCTGCGCATGGCACGAACCCCGCCAGCGCCGTGATGGCCGGCATGAAAGTCGTGGTTGTGAAGTGCGACGAAAACGGCAACATCGACGTTGACGATTTAACGGCCAAGGCCGAGAAACACAGCGAGAATCTCGCCGCGCTCATGATCACCTATCCTTCGACGCACGGCGTGTTTGAGGAAGCGATCAAGGATATTAACGCGCTGATTCACAAGCATGGCGGGCAAGTCTACATGGACGGCGCGAACCTGAATGCGCAAGTCGGCCTAACGACCCCGGGCTTTTTAGGTGCGGACGTCTGCCACCTAAACCTACACAAAACCTTCTGCATTCCGCACGGTGGTGGTGGGCCGGGTATGGGCCCGATCGGCGTGGCTGAGCACTTGGTACCTCATTTGCCGGGCCATAGGATGCGGGGTAGCGATAGCGAAAAAGCCATGGGGGCCGTGGCGGCTGCGCCCTTCAGCAGCGCCAGCATCCTGACGATTTCGTACGCTTACATCAAAATGCTGGGTGGCGAGGCGCTGACGGAAGCAACGAAGTACGCGATCCTGAATGCGAACTACATTCGCAAGCGCCTGGAAGGGCACTATGACGTGCTCTTCACCGGACAGAACGGCTTTGTTGCTCACGAGCTCATTCTCGACCTGCGCGAGTTCAAGCAATCGGCCGGGATTGAGGTGGACGACCTCGGCAAGCGCCTGATCGACTACGGCTTCCACGCGCCTACGGTCTCGTGGCCGGTGGCGGGCACCGTGATGATCGAACCAACAGAGAGCGAGTCGAAATACGAGTTGGATCGCTTCTGCGACGCGCTGATCGGCATTCGTGCTGAAATTCAGGAGGTTGTCGATGGTAAGGCTGACCAAGAAAATAACGTCCTGAAAAATGCGCCGCATACGATTGAGCGCCTGATGACGGACGATTACACGCTGCCCTACTCCCGCGAGAAAGCGTCGAATCCGCAGCCGCAGTACGCACAAAACAAGTTCTGGCCGCACGTCGCGCGGGTTGATAACAGCTACGGCGATCGCAACCTGATGTGCACTTGCCCGCCGCTTGAGGAGTACACAGACGAGGAACTTACCCCCGCCTAAAGCGAAGCGCATGTCTTCGCTGCCCGAACACGGATTCTGGAGTCGCCTGTCGAGCTTTCTCTTCCCGAAGGTCTACGACAGGCGACGCTCCAAGGTGAGCGGCGAATTGGAGGTGCGCTACGAACAGGGTCGGTATGTGCTGAACAGCCCCAAAGCGAACTACTCCTTTGGTAGTCTGCAGGATGTGTTTGCGGAAACCTTTGAGGAGTTTGAGTTGGCCGATCGTGATATAGACAGCGCGCTCATCCTCGGGTTTGGAGCAGGTTCAGTGGCCGAACTCATCCTGGAAGCGGGCCACAAGAAGTCCATCCTGGTGGGCGTGGAAAAGGACCGGACGGTACTTGAAATTGCCACGGAGTACTTCGATTTGGCACAATACCGTCACCTGGAGCTTCACGAGACGGATGCCGTTGACCATTTGAAGACAGAAGATCGACAGTTCGATCTCGTCGTCATTGATGTGTTTGTGGATCTGGAAGTACCTGGCTCGCTGGAAACGCCGCAGTTTGTTCAGCGCTTGGCGCAGGTGCTGGAGACCGACGGCCTACTGATCTTTAACCGGATGTACGCCAGTCGGTTACAGAAAGTACGTACGCACGAGTTTATCGAAGTGATGGAGATCTTTTTCCCCAAAGTCATTCAATATCGTATTCGCGACAACCTGATGCTCGTGGTCGATCGCTACGAAGCTCTGGGCTAAGTGGCTCAGGTGAAGCGGTTTTTCTTGTACAAGCGATCCTGAAACTGCTCGAAGGAATCCGCCACAAAATAGAGTTTGTCGCTCCGCTTGAACTCGGGATCAACCTGCGCGCGCATCTCGTCTTCGACCTTCAGCAGGTAGTCCCAGAAGTAAATCTTGCCATCGTTCAGCGTAATGGCCATGATGTTGCGAAACTGATCGAAAGCAATCGGGAGCAGGTCGGGTTCAGGGGCTTTCGACTCGTATTTGTTGTAGTTGTACAGGATGTCATCCTTGCCGTTCGGATTGATCGTCAAATACTTACGAATCGAGAAGCTGTACAGCACTTTGCTCTTGAACTCGTCGGCATAAACATCTACAGTATTCAGAAACGGTTGTTGCTCAAAGTCTGTGAGTAGGAAGTCACGGTAATCTGGCGGAAGTCGGCGCAGCAGTTGCTCTTCCAAACGGCGAACCTGTTGCTCACGTAGCTCTTCTACGGAGGGACCGAAGTTTAACTTCTGAAGCGTCTTTTTGAACGCGTTGAGACGGTCACCTAAACTCATACGGTCAAAAAAACAAAACCAGATGGGAAAACATCCAGAATAGTAGTTAATACTTGTTTAATACTGCAGGCCAATAATCACCATATCGTCTACCTGGTCGTGGTCTTTGCCCATCCAGTCTTCGATCTTTTGGTTCAGCGTTTCTTTCTGCTTTTGGGGCGGATCAGTACTGATTTCGGCCAAGAGCTTCTTGAACTTCTTCACCATGAATTTACGCCCGCGGGGGCCACCGAACTGGTCTTGGTAGCCATCCGAGAAGATGTAAAATTTGTCCCCTTCGAGTACATCCAACGAATGACGCGTAAACAGCCGCTCATCTTCATCCTGACGACCACCAATCGCGTTTTTGTCCGCTTTGATCTGTTCGAATTCACCGTTGCGGACGAGTACGAGCGGGTTGTTTGCACCAGCCCAGTGCAACTTGTTGTTGTTCTTTTCGAGCGAGATGAACGAGATGTCCATACCGTCCTTGCTCTCGCTACCCTGGTCTTGTTTCAGGGCTCGACGTACGCCCTTGTGCAGCTCATTCAAGATAAGGTCAGGCATCACGATGCCTTCCTGTTTGACGATCTGGTTGAGCAGCGTGTTGCCGATCATGGTCATGAAGGCCCCGGGAACGCCGTGCCCCGTACAGTCGGCGGCGGTGATAAGCACGTAGTCAGAGGTTTCGGTGAACCAATAGAAGTCGCCGGAAACAACGTCTTTGGGACGAAAATAAACAAAGGAGTTAGGTAAGGACGACTGGATCTCCTCATCTGACGGCAGAATGGCCGTCTGGATGCGGAAGGCGTAGTTGATCGAGTCCATGATCTCCTCGTTCTTGTGCTCGATGATCTGGTACGCCTCCTCGATCTGCTCTTTCTGCTTGGCGATTACGTTACGCTCCTCCTCGGCTTTCTCCTTCTCCATGTTGAAGCGAATGGCCGCAAGCTCTTTCTGACGGCGCGCTTCCTCTTCTTTTTTACGGTCAGAAACGTCGCGCGCGTTGATCACGATACCCTGAATGAGAGGGTTCTCGGTGAGGTTGGTACCCGAGCATTCAAAATAGCGCCACGAGCCATCGTAGTGCTGCATCCGGTAGGCAAAGAAAAACGTCTGTGCCTTCTGGTCAAGCACGTTCTGCATCAGCGGGCGGTCTTCGCCGTGCAGCAGTTCGAAGATGCTCTGCCCGACGATGTCTTCAGGCGGGAAACCCAGTACACGCTCGGAAGACGGACTCTGATAGGTGATTTCGCCTTTGGCATCCACGATCGTGATCAAGTCCAAAGAGTTCTGAATCAACGCCTTGAATCGCCCCTCCGTCTCTTCAACCTTCTGCGTTTCTTGCTTTTGCACCTTCCCTTTGAAACGCCCGAGCTGCGTGATCATCATCACCTGAAAAACGCCGGCTACCAGTAGCGAGGCCGCGCTGATACTGGTACCGATGATACGGACGGTAATATTGAACGCGTTCAGCCACAGGAATACTAGGAAGGTGACTGAAAGGGTCATGACGGCGAGAAACACAACGATCCCGAACACTCGGGCTTGTTTCTGCGCTTTTTGATTGCGTCTTCTGGCTCTGGCGGCTCTGGCACTCATGGTCAGACGATAGGGTTAGAAAAATGGGAAGGGTAAAGCCGGGTCGCGATATTG
>CAZTEZ010000040.1:0-15445 GCA_964611815.1 uncultured Bacteroidia bacterium
CGCCCCCCCACCCCCGACGATTATTCGCCACGCTTTACAGGTCTGTGGCTATGCGTGTTGTGCGCGGTGTTTGCATTGCCGAGCATCGCTCAAGCGCAGGGCGACGACTTGCGCGTGCTTTCCACGCTCAAGCTCGACCGCAAGGAGCCCAAGCCGCTGTGGTTCGAGTTCGTGCCCTCCGATGGTGGACTGGTGACGATCAGCTACATGAGTCGACGCTCGAGCCGCGAAATCGGGCTGTATAAATACAACGCCAACTTCGAGCGCACCTGGCGCGAGATGATTTTTGAGAACTCGCGCAACACCAAGATCGAGTACCTGGCCGTGGTGCAAGAGCTGATTTACGTCTTCACGAGCCACAGAAATGCGAAAGATGACGTAAATGAACTCTGGGTGTACTCCTACGAACTCGACGGCCGACAAGCCGCTCAGCCCCTGGTGGTTCACCGCCAGCCGACCAGCCGCGGCGAGTACGACGTGCGCTTCTCGAAAAGCCTGAACAAGCGCCAGTTGCTGGTGTACATCGACCGCAACACCCGCGCCGAAAACGAACTCATCGACTACTTCATCTTCGGTGGGGCGGCCTTTCCGTCAGAGGAGGGCACACTGAAAGTGCCCTACCCCGACGATGATTTCGAGATTCGCGAAATCGCTATTTCCGGGAACAAAGACCTTTACTTGCTTGGGCGCTACAAGCAGGGGGGGCGCATACGCGACCCGCAAGATTTGAGCTACACGATCTTCTACAAACCGCTGACCAGCACGCGTTTATTTGAGTACAAGATCGCGGACAAAGAGCGCTTCCTGACGACGCTGAAGCTGAAGATTTCACGCGAAGGCGACGCGATGCTTGGCGGCTTCTTTTCGTACCGCAGCCCCTCACAGATTGTCGGCACGGTCTACGCGCGCATCCCAGTAGACACGCTGGAGGCCATTCGCTCGGCCGAGCTGACGTTCAATGAGTTGGACAACGAATTTCTGCAGCGTTACCTACGCCCACGTCAGCTCGACAAGGGGCAGGAGCTGGAAGATTTCTATCTCGACAAGCTGATCCTACGCAGCGATGGCGGCATGCTCATGCTCGCCGAGGAGTACTACGTGCAGCAGAGCACTTTCCGAAACATGAACGGTATGTGGATCACCCAGCGGATCTACCATTACAACGACATCATGGTCGTCTCGCTCGCCCCGGGTGGCGAGATCGAATGGGTGACGGCCGTGCCCAAAATGCAAAGCGACGACGACCCGCAGGAGCTGTCATACGCGGCCTTCGTTGGTGCGCAGGGGCTGTTTCTGTTCTACAAATCGCGCGAGCGCGGCACGGGTGCCAACGTCTTCGTTCGGCAGGTGGACATCAACGGCGATTTGAGTCTGCCACGCCCGTTTTTTGAGCGCTACCGCACGAACGATGTGTTCTACCGCGGGGCCTGCGAGCAAATCTCGAATGCCAGTGGGGTCGTCGTGTTTTACCAGAGCCGCGGAAAACTGTTCACGATGCTGAAAATCGGCTTTTGACAACTCTGATCTGTTGCAGACCTACCGTTCACATACCTTTTAAATCGGTTCACACCCGGCTGCTGCGGATTTGCTGAGCTCAAGGGATTTGCAACGAAAAATTCCTTAATTTTAACGTTACGGTATTATATGATTGTCAGAGCATGTCACTGACACACAATCTACTTGTTATGACTCAAACCTTACGAGCAGCAACACTCGCTCTACTCTTCTTGGTAATGCTGGTTCTGCCCTCGCAGAAAGCCAGTGCCACACACACGTATGCGGGCCAGATCTATTGGGACTTCATCGAAACCGGTACCACCCCTACTGGACAAACTTATTACGACTACTGGGTGTATGTCCAACTCTACTACGACTGCGACGGCATTGACCCGGTTTTCGATTCTGGTGAACTGCTCGGCACTTACAACAGCTGTGGCTCTCCAGACCCCCAACAGCTAACGCCATTTATTGCGCAGAATATTGTAGATAATTCTACCAACCCAGCTACCGTTTACACCCCCACTAGTACATATACAGGTATGGGCCAGACGGTTCCGCAGTGGGACGACGATGATTTCGCTGATGTCTCTGGCTATTGCGGCGATTTGAGTCAATACGGCCTGCAGTCAACCTGTAACCAGAACCCTCTGCCCGCGAACTTCTCAGAGGTATTCGGTCTGCGAAGCGTGTTTTACCGTGCACGCTTTCGGTTTGTTGCTTCCGCAGGACCTTCGCCTTTCTGCAACGATGGCTACTATTTCTATTATGACGAGTGCTGTCGCCCGGTAACACAGGAACCGCAGATACCTGCTGCACAGAACTTTGATGGTGGCATTCAATCCAAAATGTTCAACCCTGCAGACATGAACAGCTCGCCACGGGCAACTGATGTAAACGCCACAGTTGGCTACCAGTTCATCCCCATGCAGGTGAACATGAGCATCGACGATCCGGACCCGGCTGGCGTTCGCAACGTGTTTCTCGGTCCCATTCGTGATGGCGCAGGTTTTGCCGCGCCCAACCCGTTACCCCCGCCAATCCCGAATAGCGAATACGCCCCCTATACACCGCCGCTTGGCGACTTTAACCCGATTCGGGCACAGAGCTTAGGCCCGGGTAACCCCTTCATTGACACCATGAACATCAGCAACGCCGGTGTGAGTGACCCGTTCATTCCGCAGGTCCAGGGTTCTTTCCCGTTTGGGGTATACATGGCCGAGATCACCCCCTTTGGCGACACACTTGCGATCATCGCCCGCGAGGAGCCCGTTTATGTGAACCCGGCCCTGACCGTTGGTGGCAACTTCCCCGGCGTATGTAATTTCTCGCTGGACGAGCCTGAACTAGCCCAAGCGGTTGTCAAAAAGCTCTCTGGTAGCGCTAGTGATATAGACACGATTAACAACGCCAGCACTGGCCAGGTGCTCGAGCTCAGCTTGTGTTTGGGCGAGACCATCGAGATTGAATTCAAAGCCACCGACCAAAGCCAGATCATCACGAAAGTGGACCCGGCTGGCACTTGTGACCCCTCGAATCAGATTCTCATCCTCCCGGACTTGTTTCTCAAAGAGAATCTAACCAGCTCGATGATTGCCCAGGATGCTGAGTTCATTAAATCGAACTTGCCGCAACAATCGGAAGCTGAAGGCCGATTGATTTGGGAGCCCAAGCAACCCGGTATCTATAATTTCTCTCTGGAAGTAATATCAGAGATTTGCCCTTTCCCGAGGCGCTTCTCATTGCCCATTCGTCTGAATGTGGCCACTCCGACCAGCATCGATACCCCTGCGTTTGATATTGCTGTGGATTGCAACGAGATCATCGTTACGCCGGACACCATTCCGTCGAACAACCTCGACTTTGCCGGCCCTCCGACTTTTGAATGGAGCGGCCCTCAGGTGAACACCAACCCCAACAACAACCAATTTGTGCTGACACATCAGTACACAGACAACGGCAATTATCCGCTGACGTTCACTTTGGACAACGGTACGGGCTGTGTTACTGAGTTTGACACCATTGTGCAGATTGGTGCCGGTATCAGCTTCCCCAGTGGTGCAGGCCCCGATGTCTCCATCTGTAACGGCTATTCCATTGAATTGGGAACGGAGCCAAGTCAGTTGCCCCCAGGAAACAGCTACCAATTCTCTTGGACTCCCGCGACCGACCTCGACGACCCGACGCTACCCAACCCGACAGCTACGCTTGAGAACCCGAGTGCGCAGCCTTCGCAACAGGTTTATACGGTGGAAGTGACTGACCCCACGACGGGCTGCGAGTACACGGATGAAGTGTCCATTACGATTGCGCCTACCATTTTGGCCAACATCATCGGCAACTACACCCCCGGCAACCCTATTGAAGCCTGCGAAGGCGACGATGTGGCGCTCGAAGCAGAGATTGTCGGCAATCTTTCGACACCGACCGCTTACATCTGGAGTAACGGTGCGAACACTCAGACGATTACCATCCCGAATATCGCACCACTTGATGCCGGCGCGATTGAGGTGCGCGTTGCCACCGCCAACGGTTGTATCAGCGAACCGGCTCAGGTGCTCATCAACGTGCAGCCCAAGCCTGAGGCGACGCTTTTCGGCGACCTGACTGCTTGTGTGGGTTCCGATGCGACAATCAGCGCGCAAGGCGGCGACTTTTACGTCTGGACTCCCACGCCTGACGCCACTGTTGGTGGCGTTGCGCAGGTGACGTTCAACGACATCACCCAGCCGACTGACATCACGGTGCAAGCCTATGAGGGAGATTGCGCTGGCGATGTGCAAGACTTCACAATCTACACCGTCAACGTACCGGTGGCTGATTTCAGCATCGCCTTTGAAGGCGGTGACAACGAGGCCTGTGCCCGCGTAGAGGAGGTCGACTTCACCTACACCGGCACCCAGCCTGTGGACGAATACCAATGGCAATTCGCCAATTCGGCGCTGCCAGCGGTGAGCGACCTGCAGAACCCCAGCGGTATCGTCTTCCAGGAAGCCGGCACATTTGATGTGGTACTGACTGCCCGTCGTGCAAACTGCTCTGACGAGTCGATTCAGCAAGTGGAGGTTTCAGCAACCCCCATTGCGCGTTTCTTCATCGAAGATGACGACGATTGTCGCCTGAACGGTATCACCGCCCGCGAAGAGATTGACTTCTTTGGCGCCAATGGTACGTTTACATGGCAGGCCCTGCCGGACGGACAGCCACAGACGGTGAACAACCAAAGTACGCTCAATACCGTCTTTGCCACTCCTGGTAACAAGGAGGTTGTATTAACCGCCGGTATTGGCGTCTGTGAAGATGTCATTTCCAAACCAGCAATTGTGCGCCCGCACCCCGCAGAAGTACAGATGACGCAGGACTCCATCTGTAGTGGTTACTTCGGTAACGTACGAGTGCTTGGGCCGTTTAACAACAACACCCAGTATGACTGGTACAACATGCGCAACGATTTGCTCGTTGACAACAGCCGCACCTTCACGACGCCTAATCGTCTGAGCCAGACAACGCAGTATTACGTGCAAGGCACTAACCAGTTTGGTTGCGAGGGCCCCACTCGTGTATTCGAAATTCTGGTATACCCCGAACAGGCACGCGACTTCACCTTCTCGCCCGAGACGGCTGAGGTGCCCAACGCCATCATCACGTTCGAAGCTGATATTGAAAACATGGAGGCCGTCAATGGTATCCTCTGGCAGTTTGGCAACCGTGAGGTTGCGACCGATGAGCCGGTTGTTGTGCATCAGTATGAGGAGCCGGGCACGTACGATGTGGCCCTACAGGTCACTGACACCAATGGTTGTGCATCTACAGTGCTTAAGCAAAATATCTTGGAAGTGACCGAATCGGTCGTGAGCGCTATCCCGACGGCATTCTCACCCAACGGCGACGGCCTAAACGATGAGCTGATTATTGATCTGCAAAACGTTGCCGGTGTGTCCTTCATGGTCTTCGACCGTCAGGGTCGCAAGCGCTTTACCTCAGAAGAGCGCTTGATCACCTGGGACGGCCAGACCGAAGACGGCACCGCCTTACCTGAAGGCGTGTATGTCTACTTGTTAGAATACACCGCATACAACGGCACTGCCAAAACCTTAACCGGATCAATCACAATCATTCGTTAAGCGAATTTCTATCAAAGCTGAATGAACGCCCCGCTACACAGTGGGGCGTTTTTAGTTTTGGCAAGTGGCCGAATCGGTTCTAACTTAGGCGCTATGAGAATTCTGCTTCTGATATTCGCACTACTGGTTGGCCAATCGACACTTGCCCAGCTGCCGATTGATTACAGCACCCTGGAATATGCACCCGGTGAAACGGTGCCATTCGCAGACCCAAAAACGTATCTTGAGCAGCGCGAACAACCGTACGAATACGAGAAGACCACCCGCAAGTCGTACTACCTGACGATGCGCGACGGCGTGAAAATCGCCGTGGATGTCTACCTGCCAGAAGAGCTGGAGGAAGGTCAACAGCTGCCAACCATCTTGTACCAGACGCGCTACGTGCGTTCGGTGGAGCTCAAGTGGCTCTTCCGACCGCTGCGCAAGTACGTGACCACCAACGTGCCGATCGAAGAGGTGTACCTTTTGAACAGCTATGGCTACGCGGTGGTGCTGGTCGATACGCGCGGCAGTGGTGCGAGCTACGGCAGCCGCGACATGGAATTTTCGCCCGACGAAGTGAAAGACGGCGCGGAAGTTTGCGATTGGATCGTCGAGCAGCCCTGGAGCAATGGCAATATCGGGGCCAGCGGGGTGTCGTACGTGGCTACCACCGCTATGGCACTGCTCGCGAATCAGCACCCGGCCGTGAAGGCCATCTTTCCGCGCTGCGGTATCTGGGATATGTACGCCGATGTGGTGTTCCCCGGGGGCATTCTGCAAGGGCCTTTCGTCGACATCTGGGGACTGACGACGCAATCGATGGACGCGAACAACTTCAAGCCCTTTAGCGGCAAAGTGAAAATGGCCGTGAAAGGCATCCACCCCGTGGAAGGACCGGATGGGCGCAAGCAGCTGGAGGAGGCCGTAAAGGCACACGAGAACAACTTCGACATCATGAGCGGGGCCCGCAAAGTGAAGTACCGCGATGACGGCCACGACATCTTCCGCCTCACGTTAGACACCTGCTCGGTGCACCGCCACCTGGAGAAAATCAACGCGGGCAAAACGCCCATTTATTGGCTCACCGGCTGGTACGATGGCGGCATCTGCCGAGGCGCGCCCAATGCTTATCGCATGATCGAAGGGCCGCAGAAAATGGTGCTGGGCGCCTGGGACCACGACCCTAGAAACATGTCGAGCCCCTACAACGGTGGCAATTTTGAAGTTAAATTTGACGTGGAGGCCGAAATGATCCGCTTCTTTGACCACCACCTGCTGGGCATCGACAACGGGATCATGAACGAGCCGCCCGTACGATACTACACCTGTGGCGAGGAGCGCTGGAATTTTTCCGAGACCTGGCCCCCAAAATGGACGCGCGTGAAGACGTTTCACCTGACTGCTGATCAAACCCTGAGCTGGATGCCCGTGCCGACGGCTGCACGCTTGCAGTACAAAGTTGACTACGAGCTGGGCACCGGCAAGTACTCGCGTTACAATAGCCAAACCACCCTATACAAGCACGGCAGTACGCGCTACGAAAATATGGACGCTTTTGCCGAGCGCTGCCTGACTTTCACGGGCGAGCCGCTGGAAGCGCCGATGACCATCACTGGCAACGCTCAGCTGGAAATCTATCTGGAATCGGACACCACCGATGCGGTCGTCTTCGCCTACCTGCTCGACCGCCATCCCGACGGCACGACTTATTACATTACCGAGGGCCTGTTCCGTGGCATTCAGCGCGCCGAGGAACCGCCTGCGCCCTACCCCACCGAAGGCCTCACGCTACCGCAACACAGCTACTCCGTACACAAAGGCGAGCCCATGACGCCCGGCGAACCGCATCGCATGCGTTTTGAGATGATGCCGGTTTCGTACAAAATTCTGGCCGGGCATCAGCTCATCCTGGCCATCGCCGGGCACGATGCAGACCATTTCGACAAAATCGACCCCGCGCCGGAGACCATCCATTTGCACGTTGGCGGCGATAAAACGCCGATGCTGTATCTGCCTGTTGAGCAGCCGAAAAAGCTAGACTAAGCGACTTATTGCTTGGCTTGCGTCGAATTGATTTTGCGCTCCACCACCCGGTGCAAAAACGTAAACCCGAGCGCCAGCACGGCGTTTAGCAGCAGCGTCGGGATGGGTACGCCATCGGTCACGGACATGACGTAGGGGTCGAGGTAGACGAGCAGAAACTCGAAGAGCAGCAGAAACGTGAAAAACACCAGGCCCTCGGCCAATCGGGGGTCGATCCGCAGGCGCCCGATGTAGAGCGAGCCCAAGAGCAGTACCGCGATGGAGCCAACGATCATCAGGTACTGGTCGTTGTTGCGGCGGCGCATGGCCTGTTTTTCTTGCTGAGCAGCCAACTGTTCTTCTGCGTCCCGCAGCTGTGTTTCGAGTTCAACTCGAAGCGCGCCCATCTTCTCCACTTATTCCAGGTCATGCAGGGAGTCCTGAAGCATATGGAACTGCTTATGGTGATGTAGCGCCTGAGCCGGCCGGTTAAGCGACTCGTAGATTTGTGCCAGTTTCTCGTGAGCGCGACTCTGACTGACAACATTATCGCCCGACACTGCCTGTGCCAGCGCCTGCTCTACATATGGCAAAGCTTCCGATGACGCGCCTTGCGCAAATAAAATCTCCCCTTTGAGGGTATTCAGACGCGTTTCTAGCGGTGCGATGCCCTTGCCCTCTATCAAAGACTGCATTTGCTGACTGTATTTCGCAGCAGAGTCGATTTCCTGCAAGTCCAGGTAAATTTTGCCGAGCGTGTAGTAGCTGAACGCGAGGTCGAACGTGAGCTGATGCTTTTTCTCATTGGCAATAGACTCGTAACGGTAGGGCAGACTTTCGCGCAATTGCCCCTGGTCGGTCAGGTTGTTGGCGATGCCCACCAGAAACACTGAAACCAAGCGGGGAAAGTCGTATGCGCGTGCTTTCTGCAAACCGTCTTCAAACAGCTGGGAAGACACTTCATGCTGGTCGACGGATGCCAATACATTCCCCATGCTATTGAGAGCAATCAATTCGTTGCGGCGCGCAGTTTTGCCCGGAATCAACTTGTATGTGTTATACGCCTCACCAAAAAACGCCAGTGCGGCATAGCGCTTACCGCGGTGGTACTGCACTTCGCCGAGCTGGGTATTCAGCGCGGCGAGTAAGCCGGTATCGTTCGCAGCGCTGGCAATAGGCATGGCCGTTTGAAAGTGCACTTCGGCGGCATTCAAATCGCCACGGTTTTTGTCGAGTATGCCCCGCAGATTTTCAAGCCTGGCAGCATCCAGAGAGCCAACGTTAATAGCTGGCAAGTTGGCCAGACTATCCAGGAACACTTCCGCAGTATCCAGGTTTTGCTGCATCAATCGATTGAAGCGCGGCACATGCGGCTCAACCAACGACGCTTGAGGGGCCGAGAGCGCAGTTTTTGCAGACAACAGCAGCAATAGAATCAGTAGGTATCGCATATCTGAATTTCAGAAATTATTTTCGGAAAACACGTGGTAGTTTTCTGGAGATTGTTCACGTGCCCTAGCACCCGCCCGTTCGCGCGGTTTGCCGTATGTTTGCAACTGGCATGGCAGCACAAACCGCACTCCTTTTTGCGCTTCTGGCGCTCGCGTTGCCCCTTTTCGGGGGGATGCTGGCGTACATTTTGCCGCGCCGACTGGGCGCCGGTGGATTCGTGCTGGCGTGTGCTGCTGCGGCCTTACTTACCGCCAATACCGCGTTTCAGTATTGGCAGACCAGCATCGCGCTGCCCATTCACGAACAGGTATCCTGGTTCAGTATTCAGGGCGGGCTGCAGCTCACGCTGGGCGTGTACCTCGACCACCTCTCGACGCTGTTGATGGCCGTCGTCGCGCTGCTGACGCTGCTCGTGGCCGTCTACTCCGTGGCCTATCTCGAAAAGGAGCGCACACTTGGGCGCTACTGGTTTCAGCTGGGGCTGTTCGTGGCAGCGATGCAAGGCATCGTGCTGAGCGACAACCTTGTGCAGCTGTTTATCTGCTGGGAGCTCGTCGGTCTGGCCTCCTTTCTGCTCATCGGCTACTGGCACGGCAAGCCACTGGCCGGCAGTGCCAGCACCAAAGCCTTCATGCTCAACCGGATCGGCGATGCGGCGCTGTTGTTGGGCATCATCGCGCTCATTTTCATGGCCTCCACGACCGACCTCGTGCTGCTGCAAAACGTGATGCAGGGCACGCGCGTCAGTGGCGAGGCCTGGCAATCAAC
This sequence comes from uncultured Bacteroidia bacterium, assembly GCA_964611815.1. Lineage (GTDB taxonomy): Bacteria > Bacteroidota > Bacteroidia > J057 > CAZTEZ01 > CAZTEZ01. The sequence continues at coordinate 9,846 of CAZTEZ010000040.1, forward strand.
GCTCGTATCGGCTGAGGGCCAACCCATTGTTAACAGCCTGCCCGCTGGTTGGCTGACACTTACCGGCCTGCTACTCTTTGGTGGCGCGGTGGCGAAATCGGCGCAGGTGCCGCTGCAACTCTGGCTGCCAAGCGCGATGGTCGGGCCCACGAGCATCTCGGCGCTCATTCATGCGGCGACGATGGTAGCGGCGGGCGTGTACCTGGTGGCGCGCATCTTCCCGCTACTCACTCCTACGGCGCTGGATGTCGTGGCGGTGCTGGGCGTCATCACGGCGCTAGTCGGGGCACTGGCGGCCTGCGTGGAGTACGACATCAAGCGGGTGCTAGCATTCAGCACGATGTCGCAGCTGGGGTTTATGATGGCTGGGCTGGGTGCCTGGGCCTACGCCGATAGCCTGCTGCATCTGTTTACGCATGCGTTTTTCAAAACCGGCTTGTTTTTAGGCGCGGGGGTGATCATCGCCCAGATGAGTCGCTACGCGAAAAGCATCGACAAAGACTTGAACCCGCAGGACATCGGGATGATGGGTGGGCTCTTTCGCAAAACGCCGGTGGTGGGCGTGCTGTTTCTGATTTACCTGGGGGCGCTGGCCGGGGTACCCTTGCTGTCGGGTTTTTTGTCGAAAGAAGGCATTCTGATGGGGGCGTTCAGTTGGGCAGCGGTGAACAGCGCGCGGTTGTGGTGGGCGTATGCCATACCGGTGGGCCTGGTGCTGGGCAGCGCGATTACGGCGTTCTACTGCACCCGATTGGCACTACTCGTTTTCTTCGGTAAGTCGCGTTTGCCCCAAGGTGATGATGCAAGAACGGCGACGCGCTTCCCCCGCCCTGATGGCCGGATGATGCTCCCGCTGTACGCGCTGGCGCTGTTCGCATTGGCGTTCTGGTTTGGGCCGCACCCCTTTGCGCCCGGCAAAAGCTGGCTGCACCTGAGCCTTATGATGCCACAAACGGCCGTCCCTTTCGGCGGGTTGGGCGTGAGCTTGTTCGAGCTGCACGGGCAGGTCGTGGCCGGGCGCGATGACGTGGGCATGCTGGTGCTCGGGCTGAGCCTGCTGGCGCTACTCATCGGTGGCGGTTGGGCGTATTTCCGGTACCGCAAGCCCAGCGAACGCCTCACCACCGGCGATTACGACGGCCTCGAGATGTACCTGCGCGAGCAGCTGTTCATTGGCGAGGTCTTGGGCCTTGTGTTTTACATCCCCACGCTTTTACTCAGCCGTGCGCTCATGCTCTTCGATCGCAACGTGCTCGATCGCACGCTAATGTTCCCCGTCAAACTGATCGGCAGTATCAAGCGGCACGGCTACCACCAGAGCCTGGCCACGCAACTGGCGCGCTTCGATCGCTACATCATCGACGGCCTCGCCAACGGTTTGGGCCAGTTGGTGCTGAGCATCGGCGGTGGGCTGCGCACGATTCATGCCGGCAGATTGCAGACGCTGCTGGTCTGGACTGTATTTTTGTTGCTCGTCATCGCCCTGCTGGTTTTCATTTTCTGACCCCTCATTCTCACACGGCTTAACCCATGCTCCTGACCGCCCTGATCTTTCTGCCGCTCGTGGTGCTGCTTGTGTTGCAGCTCTCACCGCGCAAGGTGCGCGACCAGCAGCTCGGTCAGTGGCTCAACCTGGCGGTGCTGGGGGCGCAGGCGGTGGTGTTCGTGGGTGGCATTCTGCCGAATTATCTGGCGAACTACAAAGCTGCGCGCGGCGGACTGGTGTTGCAAGAGCGCTTCAGTTGGCTGCGGATTAGCCTCGGTGACAGCGGTATTTTGCAGGCCGATTATTTTCTTGGGGTCGACGGTTTCAATCTCTGGATGCTGCTGCTGACGCTCATCGTCTTGGCGGTCGCGGTGTTGGCCAGCGGGGGTATTCGCGAACGCCGGGGCAGCTACTTCTCGCTACTCTTGCTGCTGAACGCTGCGCTGATGGGCTGTTTTCTGGCGATGGACTTCTTGCTTTTCTACATCTGCTACGAGTTCATGCTGCTGCCGCTGTTCTTCCTGATCGCGATTTGGGGCGGCGATCGCAGCCGGTTTGCGGCCTTCAAGTTTTTCCTTTATACGCTGTTTGGCTCAATGGCGATGCTGCTGGTGATGATCGGCAGTGCGCTTTCGCACATCGACCCGGTCGCCACCGCCGAGAACCTCCGCATGGTCAGCGACGGCCAAATTGCGCCGGGTGTCATCGCCAACCTCCAGGAGCTACTCGCGCAGGGCAACGTACTCGAAAAAGTGCAGGTGCATTCGTTCAACATCCTGAGCCTCAGCAACCCTGCCAACCGTGTGCCCGGTGCCATTATGGGCGAGGCGGGGATACGTATGTGGGCGTTTTGGGGGATGTTCATCGCGTTTGCGGTGAAGCTACCGGCCGTGCCGATTCACTCTTGGCTGCCCGATGCGCACGTACGTTCGGCCACGCCGGTGTCGATCATTCTGGCGGGTATTCTGCTGAAAGTCGGTGGCTATGGGCTCATTCGCTTCACGTACAGCTTCTTCCCGGAGCAGGCCATCGCCTTCGCACCCTGGGTGGCGGCGCTGGGCGTGGTTGCGATTCTCTACGCCGGGCTCATCGCGCTGGCACAACCGGACCTGAAAGCGCTGGTCGCGTTTTCGTCGATTTCACACATGGGGTTTGTGCTGCTCGGTTTGGGTGCGCTACAGGCCGAGGCGATCAACGGGGCAATCCTGCAGCTGTTTAACCACGGCGTGATTTCTGCACTGCTGTTCTTTCTGGTGGGGGTACTCTACAGCCGCGTGGGTTCTCGCCACATCGACCATTTCAATGGCCTGTGGCACAAGATGCCGCGCTACACGACCTTCATCATCATCGCGTTTTTCGCTGGGCTGGGCCTGCCGGGTTTCAGCCTGTTTGTCGGCGAGCTGCTGGTGCTCAGCGGGTCGTTCAAAGCAGCGGCGCTGGGCGCGTTCAGTCTGTGGTGGGTCGGGCTGGCGGTGCTGGGCATCATCATTGCGGCGGGCTATTTCATGCGCCCATTGCGCACGATGTTCTTCGGCGATTACCGCGTGAACGGCGGAGACGACTGGACCGCCAAGCTCACCGATCTCTCTGCCCGAGAGATGGGTATTGGGTTGTTGCTCGTGTTCTGGATTATCCTGCTGGGCGTGTGGCCACAGCCGTTTATCGAGCTGATGGAAGACAGCGTTTTCAGCTGGCTAAAGTTGTTTTAGCGTACGACTGCAAGTGTAAGAAAGCGCTTCAATAAGATGCGCCGGGTTGTGGAAGCGCTCACAAACCAGCTGTTAACCTGTCGCGCTGGCGCAAGTGGTGGTCGTAGTGCATCGAGATCATCAAGAGCCACTCTTGCGTCGTCAGGTCGCCAAAGGCAGGGTGCGGCCGGCTGGCGTTGATGGCCGGGTTTTGCTCCAAAGCGGCGATGGCTTCCAGGCTGCGTGCTTCAATTTTATCGAGCTGATCTTGCAGCCGCTGAACACTATCGGGCTCCGGCGGGGTAAAGGCCAGCCCTTCTGGCATGTCGATTTGGATGGGCGGAAAAGATTGATAGGCGAACAGCTTCTGCCCCACCTCGTTCTTTCTGGCAATCTCATCCACCTGCCCCTCTTCCACACAGGCCTCTGCCATCGTGATAAAAAACCGACTGGCAGCGAGATAACAATGCGTAAACACCTGCCCGAGCGTCCACCCGCCTTCAGGGTCAGGCTTATTTAGGGCATCAAGGTCGTAGTGGCTGAGCGTTGATTTCCAGTTGCCGATACTGTTCGTAATGCGGTCGCGCAGGAAATCAGGCGTCAGTGGTTGTGGGTTAGGTTGGGGCAAGGTAGTGAGAGTTAAACGTTAGAGAGCATCACCGGCATGAGCAGCATGAGGATATCTTCGCCCTCTTCTTGCTCACTCGGCGACACAACGGCCGCTCGGCCGGGCGTGTCCAGTTCCATAACGATATCCTCGGTTTGAACGTTGCTAATAATGTCAGTCATTAGCGCCACGTTGAAACCAATCTCTAGATCGTCGCCCTCGTACAAGCTGTGCAGCTTTTCGCGTGCAGAGTTCTCGAAGTCAAGGTCTTCGGCCGTCACCTCCATGGTGTTGCCACTGAGGGCGAACCGACCGAGGTGCGTGGTTTTGTTCGAGTAGATGTCTAGGCGGCGTAGCGAGCCCAACAGCTCGCGCTTGTTGATGATCGTGCGCTTGGGGCTGCTGGCCGGAATCACATTGTTGTAGTCCGGGAAGCGCGCGTCGATCAGGCGGCAACCCAGCAGGTTGTTGCCAAAACGGAAGAACGCGTTCGAGTTGTTGTAGTCGATCTGCACGGTGTCAGCATCCGAATTGCCGGCGGCGCTCATCAAGAAGCGCAGGGCTTTCTGCGGGAGAATGAAATCGACTTCGGCGTCGGTCTGCACATCCGTACGGCGGTAGCGCACCAGGCGGTGGGCATCGGTCGCAACGAACGTAGCACCACCCGGCGAAAACTCGAAGAGCATGCCGTTCATGGCAGGCTTTAGCTCGTCGGTAGAGGCTGCAAACAGTGTGCGGTTGACGGCCTTGGCCAGCACCTGCAGCGGCATCGTGATGGCGTTGGTGTCTTCGGGGGTCGGGAATTCGGGGAAGTCCTCACCGCTCTCGCAGTTGATGGTGTACTCACCGACATCACTTTTAAGGAGCACAGCGTTGCTGTCGTCCTTTTTCTCGAAGGTTAGCGGCTGCTCGGGCAGCGCTTTGATCGTATCGAGCAGAATGCGCGCCGGGAAGGCCATGTTGAAATCCGTGTCGCCGCTAGGCTCCACGGTCAGCCAGGTGCGCATGGAGTTCTCGAGGTCGGTGGCCGTCAGCTCCAGCATATCGCCATTCAGATTAAAATGAATGTTGTGGATGATCGGCATCACCGCCTTCTGCGGCACAACGCCCGCAATACTAGATAGATGTTTCTGCAGTTCTACGGATGAAACAACAAAGCCCATAGCGCAAGTGTGTCAGGTTAATGAAATGCAAAGTTAGCTTTTAAAAGTTGTTTTGCACCAGTGCCCCTGCATTCAATTCAAGGCTAGCCTCTCACTCCAATCATGGTGTAGCAATTCTAGAAAATCACGTCCAGGGCTGAGGACGGGTTTTACCAAGCCTCACAAAACTGTCTACAAAAGGATACACCTATCAAGCCGACCCATACCCACATCAAATAACTAAATATCAGATACTTAAAATCATATTCTCATGGCGTTGGCACAGACTGAATCACCTTGGCACGGCTTTGGCAAGTGTAGTAGCGTAACACGTAAACCCCAGAGCCATGAAAACTTACATCTACACGATCGCCCTTGGTTTTGCACTCGCAGTTGCGACGCTCGGCCCGCAAGCGGCCAGCGCTCAGCGCTCGAACATCAGCAGCTTGACGGGCAGTGGCTCGGTACACATGCGCAACCCGCAGCGCCCGGTTCACAACGTTCGCAACGACGGCCGCCATAACGGTCGCCACCACAATGGCGTGACTTACAACAACAACTTCCGCCACAACCACAACCGCGTTTCGCACCACCGCGGCAACAGCCGCCGGGTGTGGGTGGAGGGTTACTGGCAGCGCCTGCCTCGGGGCCGCAACTGGGTGCCCGGCCACTGGGAG